>JAYSON010000209.1:0-4400 GCA_043722725.1 Chloracidobacterium sp. | reverse complement strand
GTCGCGATCCGCATCGCGTCAACGCCTGGCAGATTTACACAGCAGCGTGAGATCGCCCGGACGATCTTGTTGATGTCAACCGGTTCGAGCGAGCCATCGCGCTTGGCGACGCGCATCGTCGTTTGTGCCGGTTCTTGTGTTTGGCGTGCAGTTGCTGTCGAGGTTTGACCGATGTATGTGTCCATTATTGCTTTCGATGTCCTCCCAATTTTGCAGACAAAGCGTCGTCGAAAAAGTGCCCGTTGTTATCGCAAGAGACAAATCATCTCACCACCGGCCTTTCTCTAAAGCGGCGTCCAGGTCGCACCCTTTGGTTTGATTTGGATTATAATGAGCCTAAAAAGGCGTTCCTACCGGCTGCCGTTTCCCAAAATGGAAGCTGAGATGACGGTTACTTGGCAGTCTTCGTTCCCCATTACCGCTAGCGGGGCAGATGCGGCAAAACGGGCCGCAAATCTCTTTCAAACTATCAAAACTTTCCGAGCGTTACTTCAGTGAATATAGACTATATGGTAGTCATTTACCTTTGTCAACACAAAATGTAGTGGTTTTTAAACTGATTACTAAGACGTGTATTTGCACCATTTAGAGCGCTCACCGTGAGGTGTTGGATAAATTATGGCGTAACTGTCCGGTAACACGTTGGAATGCAATCATTTAAGCTCGACTGGAACGCAAGCAGGATGCTTGAGCTCCAGTCATTCCAATACCAATTCGTCATAGCCAAACTCCACATTATCCGGCAGCAGCTTGGAATCGCGCTCGTGTAGAATGTCGTGATTCAGATGCGTCAGGAAAGCGCGTTTTGGTTTTAGGTCTTCGATTATCGCCAACGCCTCTTCGAGACAGAGATGCGTCGAATGAGGTTTGATGCGTACGCAGTCCAAAACCAGTACGTCCAAATCGCGAAGGCCATCCATCGAAGCTGGCGGGATAATTTTCAGATCGGTCGCGTATGCAAAATCATTGAAGCGGTATGCGATGACCGGCAGTTCGCCGTGGATGACCTCAAGCGGGGTTATCTCAAGATCTTCACCTATGCAAAAGGGTGCGTTTGGCTCGACGGTGTGCGGTATCAACTGGGGCAACCCGCCGCCGAAGTGCGTCGGCTGAAAAATGTATCGGAAAATACGCCGAAGATCGGTCCACGCAACTTCGTTCGCGTAAACACCCATCGCGCCATAGCGAAAATTCAGCGGCCGAATATCATCAAGCCCGAAAACATGATCGACATGACAATGCGTGATCAGCACCGCGTCGAGATATCGGATATTGGCTCGCAACGCCTGCTGTCGGAAGTCTATCGATGTATCAACGAGGATCTTTTTATCGCGGTGCTCGATAAGGATTGAAACCCGCAGCCGCTTGTCCCGCGGATCGTCGGAAAGGCACGTCTCGCAATCACAGGCGATCGATGGAACGCCCGTAGATGTACCTGTACCTAAGAAAGTTAGTTTCATGAGTTTTCAGAGTTACAGGAAGTTACAGAAAGTTGCAGGACGCCCCAAAACAACGCAAAACCGCAGAGAACTCTGAAACTCCGCAACTACCCGCAACTCTGAAAACTATTTTTTTCCCAAAATATCCGCGTCCGAAAACTGCTTTGCAGCCTGTGCCTTTAGCTTTTCTTCCGTTGCCCGGACCATTGTCACGTACTGCATCCGCAGATCCGCCAAAATGCCTTCGAGTAGCCGCGATTCTTTCGGGTGCAGGTTGCCCTTCGTTTTTTCAGTAATCATCGCCAGAACATCGAGCCAATATTTGCCGGTCTCGAGATCGACGCTTCGCTTCCCCGTCGCCGGATGCGGCATTGCACCCAGAGCGGCGGCCGCGTTAGTGGCCAGCGTCGACAAAAAATTGACAAAGCTCGCCGGGTCTTCCGCTCCGGGAATATCCTCAACATCGTCCGCGTACGAATCCGCTTCATCCGCTGACTGCAACGGCCCGGTCTCTTCCGGCCGCTCCGCAGCGACATCCGTCGTCGAAGCTGCCTCAACCGGAGCCTCTTCCGCCTTACTCGGTTCGATCACAACGCCGTCCCTAACAGAGCCGTCCGAGTTAAACTTGCGCCTATCGGTTACCTTAAAGGAAACCTCTTCCTGGTTTTCATCGTGTCCGATCATATGTTTTAAATGCTGTTCTGATAGTAGCATTTTGGCGTTCGCTCGCGAAAGTTTGCAAATATCCGGCTTTCGGTCTTTTCACAGATTGGCGAGTCAATTAAACTGTTCCGACAATGAGTAAAAGTTTTGATGAACTTGTAGCGGTTATGAACCGCTTGCGTGCTCCCGGCGGATGCCCGTGGGATGCCGAACAGACCTACAAATCGCTCTCGCCGTATTTGCTCGAAGAGGCGTACGAGACCTTCGACGCCATCCACGAAGCCGCTGAAACAGGCGACACATCGCATTTGACCGAAGAACTTGGCGACCTTCTTCTGCAGGTCGTCTTTCATTCGACCATCGCGACGGAAAGGGGCGATTTCACCATCGACGATGTCGCCGCCGGCGTCGCCAAAAAGCTAATATTGCGGCATCCGCATGTCTTCAGCGACACAAAGCTCGAAAGCGCCCAAGCCGTGCTGGATAACTGGGATGAACTCAAAGCCAATGAGCGGGCTGCCTCCGGAAAGCCAAAAAAGATAAGCGAGTATTTGCTCGACGAAGTGCCAGTACATTTCCCCGCCCTGCTGGAAGGATTAAAATTGACCAAAAAAGCGGCAAAGGTTGGCTTCGATTGGGAACACCCCGATCAGGTTTTTTCTAAACTTGACGAAGAAATAAGCGAACTCAGGTCCGCCGTCGAACAAAAAGACGAAGAGAACATCAACGAGGAGATCGGCGATCTGCTCTTTGTTGTAGTGAACCTTGCAAGAAAATTGGGCGTCGAACCCGAAACAGCCCTCAAAAAGACAAACCGCAAATTCCGCAAACGCTTCAAATTTATCGAGGACGAACTGAAAACGAAGGGAAAGAAGTTCGAGCAATCCAATCTGGAAGAAATGGATAACCTCTGGAACAAGGCGAAAACTGTCAGGGATTAGTTTAGATCATCGGCGGTCTATTCCATACGCTCTTTGTTTTGTATCAGTACGAATCCCGCATGCATTTGCGCGCACCAACAGATTGTCTTTCTCGTAACTCCTTATAGCGCACAACTACCGCACTTGGCACGGTGCTTGCGTCGAAATCGTTATTAGTAGAGGTTTTTACGCCTGGAAGGGTTTTTAGATCAAGGAGGAAAAAATGAAACACAGTTTAATGAAACTTGGTTGTGCGGCAGTGATTTTGGTGGGATCAACATCGATCGCGTTAGCGCAAGACACGACGGTGACGACAAAAAAGGAAATAGTCGTAAATCGTGATGGCACATACACGGTCATCGAATATCCGGTTGGGAAAGAAGTAATGGTAAACTTATTGCCAGGATCTATGCTTACGGGCAGTCAAGGAATGGCAAGGATAGTTCGTGCAGCAGATGGAACGAAAGTTTACGTCGATGTAAGCGGCGTTCCCGCTACTACAACCAGCTATTACGCCTACGCGGTCGATCCGGCTGGGGTCGCTACTACGCTCGGTCCCGTGACATTTAAAAATGGAGTTGCAACTTCAGAATTCACCACGCCGCTGAATCAATTTATGGTGGTTCTTTCGCCTACGGAAGGCTTAACCGCAATCGATCCAACGTCAGTGGTATTTCAAAGCGAGGTTCCGACCGGTTATACGGTTGTTCCGAGACAGGAAAGCGCTGTGAAGGCAGTTGTGCTAACGAGAACTGTTGCGCCGGTAACGACAACCGCGTACGATGTGCCGCTTCTAAACGTCTCAAGTTTTGGCGACAAAGAAAGGGAAGTCAAACTTAAATTTGCAGGCGAACTCGACGGTTTGGCCGCCAAAGCGTACATTAACCGGAAAAAGGGCGTCAGTAAAATCAGATTAAAATTTGACGATCTAGATAAGGCTCCGGCGAATACACGTTTCACGCTATGGGCTTCCTCGCCCGACGGTAAATACACCAAATTGGGACAGGTGATAAATACCGGTAAGCGTGATAATGCGGAGATTATGAGTGAAACGGCTCTTGCCGATTTTGGTTTGTTCCTGACCGTTGAAGACACCGATGTCTTAGTGCCTACCGGCAGGACCTATTCGGTTTTTAGCGTCCAGATTCCTTAGGTATTTTAACTTCGGAAAAAAAAGCGACTGTCTGAGAAATAAGTTCTTGGACAGTTTTTTTTGCTTCACCTGCGTTAATGAGAATGAGTTGGTGGTTTGGACTAGTTCGTAACTGCTCATCATTAACTTATATCTCGTCGAGATACGCTCACAACTGCTTCAACTGATTACCGGCCGCTTCCAGCCCTATTTTGTCGGCAATTTTTGCGGGGGGGGGGGGGGGGG
>JAYSON010000208.1:0-15840 GCA_043722725.1 Chloracidobacterium sp. | reverse complement strand
CCCCAGATGGCAAAAAAAGCGGCCGTTGCAAAGACAAAAACTCAGAGCTTTTACGACCGTATCGCCGACGTTCATAACGTTGCGCTTAAGATCAATGGCTACAGGGCTTCGGTGGCGAAATACCTTCGCTCGCTTGATCTGAAGATCGGTGGCGAATCTTACGTTCTGGATGGCGGAAGCGGAACAGGCATCGTCACGCTCGGCTTTCAGGACGCGGGTTTTCGGCCAAGGCAAACGGTGGCATTCGACCTGTCCATTAATTCATTAAAGATTGCAAAAGAGCAGTTTGGCAAGGAAACACGGATCGATTCAAAGAACATCTCGCCAGTTCAGGGTAATATTCTTGAACTTCCCTTCGCCTCGAAAACATTTGATCTTGTCCTGACCTGTGGCGTACTCGAATACGTTTCGCTCGAGGATGGCTTGCGTGAAATGGCAAGAGTGCTCAAACCTGGCGGTAAGCTCGTCTTTATACCGGTAAAACCGTCGCTCGTCGGCACCGTGCTGGAATTTTTATACAAATTTAAGATCCATCCGGTCAAAGATGTAAGAAAGATTTCACGACGCTACTTTAATATCATTGGAAACCACAAATTTCCGGTGTCCGAACCGATCGGTTGGTCGAAATCGATATTTCTTCTTGAAAAGAAGGACACATCCGTAAATTAATGATAACAAAAATGCTTAGGCCGCTGATCGTGGCACATCGTGGAGCGAGTGCGTTGGCACCCGAGAACACCTTGGCGGCATTCAGGCGGGCAATTAACGACGGTGCCGAGGGCATAGAATTCGATGTCAGGCTGGCAAAGGACGGCGTTGCGGTCGTTTTTCATGATCCGACGCTGAACAGGACAGCGTTGCGGGACGGGAACATCGCGGATTACACCTCCGCCGAGCTTGGAAATATCGATGTCGGGTCGTGGTTCAACAAAATGGACCGGCGCAATGCCAACGCCGACTACAGCCTGCAAAGAGTTTCTACCCTCGTCGAAACTCTCGAATTTCTCAAAGAATTTAAGGGCCTGATCTATATCGAGCTTAAATGCAAGGACGCGGAGGTCGGAGATCTTGTTTCGTCGGTTTGCCCAGCGTGCGGCGAGTCAAATCTTTCTTCTCAAATTATTATCAAAAGCTTTAAAATGGCCGTAATTCCAAAGGTTCGCCTACTCTGTCCAGACTTAAAAACGGCCGCCTTATTCGCTCCGAAGATCATGACGATTCTGCGGAAAGAGAAGCATTTGGTGAAGATCGCGGAGGAATTTGGGGCGAGCGAGATGTCGATCCACTACTCGCTTGCCACTAAGAAACTTATGGAAAAAGCTGGAAAACAAGGCCTACCCGTGACCATCTGGACAGCCGACAACTCTCGATGGGTAAAACGCGGCGTAAAACTGGGACTAAACGCGATAATTACGAACAATCCCGCGAAGCTGCTGGCAAAACGCAGCGAGATACTCTAGCTCACTCCAATATTAGATTCGGTAAATACAAAAAGGTCGAAGCCAACTATGCCTTCGACCTTTCCAATCATGCCAATTCCAATAGTGTCCTAGTGGTTTTGGGCTGCCTCCTCTCGCTTCGCTTCCGGCCGTGCCGCAACGCTTAGTAGGCTTTCGAAACCCTTCATGTTGTCAGGCAGCCAAAATGATAGATCAGGTGCATTTAGGCCGAAGCCAGATCCGGCAAATGCTGTCGCCGCACACTGTGCACGGATAAGCACTCCCGAGAACCTCGCCGCCGCTCTTAAGGTGAAGTCCACCGGCTGACCCGTATTTGGTACGGTAAACGTAGCCGTCACCGGGCTGAATGTGCCGATCGTGAATGCCGGTATATTGACCGTCGCGTTCGTCGCACTTACCAACGAGTAGTCCTGCAATCCGGTTCCGGAATTGATGACATCGACCGTAACCGCTCCGGGTCCTGGCGTGATCGCATCAAATTGGCTTGCTCCGCCCGGACGTGTCTCCGTTATCGTCAGCAAAGGTGTGCAGACTCCGCCAGGCGTAGGCGTAGGAGTCGGACTTGGTGTCGGTGTCGGCGTAGGTGTTGACGCTTGCGTGTCCGTGAAGACACAAGTCACCGTGTCCCCCGCCCCCAGCAGGACCGAAATCACTCCCAACCCCGGTCCGGTCGATGGCACCACCGTGGCGCTGAAAGCGCTATCGCCCAACGGGATGTTGTCGGTGATCGAGCAGCTCATGGCGGTTAGGGTCCAGCCCGCCGGAATGATCTCCGCCACCTGGTATTGACCCGCCGATAGTGGTCCGCTGTCGTTGGGCGTGCTCCCGTCGGCCAGAAAGAAGTTAGGTCCATAGGTGGTGTCAAACTCGAAGCTGGTCAAGCTTCCGCTTGGGCTGGTCACCTTATCGACGATGATCCGGCCGGCGGCCGGCGTCGGCGTCGGCGTCGGGCCTCCCGCGCATTGTCCCTGGATCATCACACCCGAAAAACGGGTCGTCGCCCGCAACGTGAAGTTGACGGGCTGTGACGTGTTCGGGACAGTGAATGTCGCCGTCACGGGACCGAATGTACTCGGTGAAAACGCAGGAATGTTGATCACCGCATTCGTCGCACTGACTACTGAATAACCCTGCAATCCGCTTCCCGAATCGATCGCATCCACCGTGACCGAGCCCGGCCCGGCTGTGATCGCGTCAAACTGGCCAACAGCACCCGGACGCGTTTCCGTCACCGTCAGCGTAGGCGTGCAGATCGCTGGCACCGGTGTCGGCGTTGGTGTCGGCGTTGATGTAGGTGTCGGTGTCGGTGTAGGCGTTCCTGTCGGCGTCGGCGTCGGTGTAGGACCCGTACCACCTGGCCCTTGGATTCCGACGGTGATTGGTGCGCCAGTCTTAAAGAAGCCGACGGTTGCGTTCAGGTTTCCGGGCGGAGTATTGGAATCAAAGCGGAAATTATACAGCGTACCCCAACGGATAGCATTCGCGTTCTGATTCTGGGCAAACGTTTCCGAACTCCAGGTCACAGCACCCGCGGCCTGCGTCTGAGGCCAAGGCACGCTGCTATATCCCGTGTTTCCAACCGTTCCATCGGCTGTCCACCCCGGATGTTGAGGAGGTGCGTGGAATCCGATGTTGCTCAAAGTAACGCCTGTCCCGATGGGTATGCCAAAAGACTGAATGGCGCGATCGAGATTCTCGTTATAGACGGCATACTCATAATGCCACACTCCGGGTGACGGATTCGTGACCTTATAACCAACCACCCCGACGCCGTCGTTTCCCGGATCTGGTCTGATCTCGACACGTGTTGCTCCGGGCCAGGCATTGATAGCCGGTTGGGTTTGCACCGTCGCGGCGGCCGACGAAAAGCTGAAGGGGCTCCCGGTGCCCGAAACATTGTACCTTCGGTACGAAGTGTTGTTGTACATGTTGCACTGGGTGGGATTCGCCTGGCACCACGTATATTCGTGCGGCGTTACGTAGGATGATTCGGCGTAATAGCTCGCACCGGGATTCAGCGTCGTGCTTAAGTCCGCAATCTCCGTCAGAATTCTGTGCGATGTGCCGGTGTGCGTATGTCCGGTATGAGTGTTTGGCGGCGTAGCGGAATCGCCACGCGGAAAAGACCCGTTAAAAGGATTTATCCAGGCCCGTGAGCCGAGATTGGGTCCGGCATTCAAGCTGGCCGAATAAGGATCTGAACATCCGGAACCAAGTCTGGTGCCATTTGGAAACGTATTACAACCAAGACCGCAAAGGTTTTGTTGCAAGGCCGTAAACGCATGTTTGACGTTGGATTGACCAATTTGTTCAAAGCGTTCATCGTTCGCGGCGCCCCCACTCATGCGATAAAGGTTTTGCGGGATTACAGGGTGATCATTGGCTGGCAAGGCGAACCAGTTCAACGGTTCGATGCCGAAATTGCAGGAATCTGTCGCCACGGCGAGGCCAACTTGCGTTCCGCTGCTGCTGCCAAATTGCGCCAGTCCCGACAGGTCTCCGACGATGACATCCGGCCCTGGCACGGATCCGGCCTCGGGATTGACTGACGGCAGGACGGCCGATTGAACCTCGCCATCAACAACCTGCGTGATCTCGATTGGGCGCATGGTTGCCGTGATCGAGATTTTTCCGACGACGGACCCGGCATCAGACGGACGCCCAAGCTCGGCGGCAAACTCCTTTGAAATCAGCAACCGTCCCATTTGGAGCTTAAGCAAACGCCCGTTGGAATCATAGTCGAATTGATGTCCTTCAATGTTGAAGAAGACGAATCCCGTCTTCCCGTCGCGAACGACTAGATCATAGTCTCCGCCCCATGACATGTTCTCGACGACGAGCTGGTGATACGACGCATTCAATTTTGCGGGAAGGGACGCAGAATTTTGGGGACTGAGTGCCATTGAGCCGGGGAGTGGGCCTCGCAATTCGTCGTTGAAAACCAGGACGGCGAAAAACGAATTGGGCTCTGCGTCAAAATGCAATACACTACGCCGTGATCTTTTCCCGCCGGAGCGGGTGCCATTGAGCCGGTTCAAATCGAGATCGATCGCGACACTGCCATTCGCCACGATCATTTTTTCAAGCGTTCCGGTATCGCCTTCCCGGCCGTTTTGTTTGTGCTCGGTAAATAATTGATCCGAACCGTTGCTAAAAAGCCCAAGCAACGAGAGCAAAGTGATGAGAATTGTCTTTATCATAATTTCAGATTCCAGCGAACTGGGCTTTGCGAGTAATTACTACTAAGTTCTATCGTTTATGTAAAATGGCAGCCTTCCTTTTACACTGTTTTGGGTGCTTTAATCAAGTCGGGTATAGTATGCCCGTTAGCTGACCTAATTCCGGTAAAGAAATACTAGCAATTTATGAAAAGTGGTTGTGTAAGCCAGCAGACAAAGACCCGGCGGACCGTTTATCTCCCAGTTCTCGGCAATTCCCCGGTTCAGGAAAGCGGCATTCGCAAATCACGGACCAGTCTTTGGCGGGCCATCGCTCTTATCACTCTCCAATTGCTGATGATCGCGCACATAATTCAGTGGCGTTTTATGGGCGCCACGATTTCGCCGATCGAACCCTCTGAGGCGATGTATACGCTCCAGAGCGGTGCGATCAACGCGGGGTTTATCTTTTTCACTTTGGCGATCCTGGCGACGCTGATCTTCGGACGTTTTGTCTGCGGCTGGGGCTGTCACATCCTAGCCCTGCAAGATTTCTGCGCCTGGCTGTTAAAGAAATTTGGTCTGACCCCGAAACCGTTTCGATCGCGGCTGCTGGTATTTGTGCCGCTTATCGCCGCCTTGTATATGTTCGTTTGGCCGACCGTAAATCGATATGTCGCCGGGCCGAAGAATCAGCCGCTTATTCCGGAATTTACGAACCACCTTATTACCACCGAATTTTGGGCGACCTTTCCGCCTATATGGGTGGCAATTCCCTTTCTCTTTGTCTGCGGGTTCATGACCGTTTACTTTTTGGGACAGAAGGGTTTCTGTACTTACGCATGCCCTTATGGCGGCTTCTTCAGTCTTGCCGACAAGATCGCTCCCGGAAAGATCCGCGTTACCGATGCCTGTAATCAGTGCGGGCATTGCACGGCGGTCTGCACATCAAACGTGCTGGTCCACGCCGAGGTCAAACAGTATGGCATGGTTGTAGATACGGGCTGCATGAAGTGCATGGATTGCATCAGCGTATGTCCTAACGACGCCTTGTATTTCGGTTTTGGAAAGCCGGCGATCGCGATAGGCAGAAACCCAAGCGGTAGTGCGGGTGTTTCTTCTGCCCGTAGCGAAACACCAATCACGAAAAACTATTCAATCACTTGGCCCGAGGAGATATTGGGAATAGTTGTTTTTTCACTGAGCCTCTTTGCCGTCTGGGACGTTTATCAACTCGTACCCATGTTGATGGCACTCGGAATTGCAGCGGTTACAACGTTTCTGGCTCTGAGAACGCTAAAATTGTTCCGCGCCCAAGACTTGTCATTCTACCGTTTTAATTTGAAGTCGTCCGGCACGATCCGAAACGCTGGATGGGCATTTTTGAGTTTTGCCGTGTTGTGGATCGGCTTGAATGCTCACAGCGGATGGGTACGGTATCACGAACGTGTCGGTGTAATTGCTTTTCAAAACCTTCAGATCCCGGACGAACTCGCCCTGGCGCGGACGAATCCCGCCCGATGGCTCAGCACAAGTGACCAGGCGAACATTGTTGAAGGGAAAAAGCACTTTTACGACGGGGTGGATCTTGGCCTATTCACAAATAGCGAGGTCCTGCCGAAGCTCGCGTGGTTTGAATATCTTTCCGGCAATACGGAGCGAGCCGTCGATCTGCTCGGCCGAGCCGCAGAGCATCAACAAGGACAAGCCAAAGCCTTGAGCTTCTATTACCGCGGCGCGATCCTGAACCGTTTGGGGCGATACGAGGAAGCGTTGGCGAGTCTCGATCTGGCTTTGGCGGAGCGGGCAGACTTAATTACCGCGCGTGAGGAAAAGGGCGAATCGCTCTGGCAGCTCGGCCGCAAGCAAGAAGCCATTTCAGCCTGGAGTGATGCCGTCGGGCAAAACGCGGGACTTCCGTTAGCAAATTATCTGCTTGCCGGAGCCGCCGCTTCAATGGGCGATGCAGAAGCAGCAACGTCCTATGAGAAACAAGCCGAGCAATCCACGCCCTCAGACCCGCTTTTTCATTGGATGCTTGGCCTGCGGCTGCAAAACGTCGGCCTGAACGATCTTGCCGGAAAACACTTCGACCAGGCCATTCAACTTAATCCTGAATTCCGGCGTGCGCGGAACTTGGACTCAAGGGACCGGCGTTGAAAGCGACCCGAATAAGCAACAGTTTCTATTGTTTCGGCTTTGCGAATCTGCTGTCTTCGACGGTGCAAAACTCAAATGATACCGCGTGTTTCACACGCTCCAATTGTTTACGCCAGTTTCTACACGTTCCGCCAAGGGCTACACGTGCAGCTAAAGTTATTCCGCCTGTTACGCAGACCCTCGCTCGACTTGTTATACGACGCCCGCATTTATCTCGTTTCAATTTTGCCGAAGATTTAAGATAGGTTTAAGATTATGACGTTATAAGCAAACAGTCGGGAGCTAGGAATTAGAGAACGACCCCGTCCGCCCAAAGCGGCGGCCACCCCTCCTTTGAAAGGAGGGGAGCTTGAAGAAAAAAATGAAATTTTACAGCGATATTTTAGGACTTGTGGGAAAGACGCCGCTTGTTAAGGTAAATAACCTAACGAAGCAGCACAAGATAAAGGCCCAGGTTTTTGCGAAGATGGAAAGCCTCAATCCGGGTTATTCGGTCAAGGACCGGATCGGCGTTTCGATGATCGATTGGGCCGAGAAAAAAGGCGTTTTGAAAAAGGGCGGGACGATAATCGAGGCGACTTCGGGCAATACCGGCATTGGGCTTGCTTTGGTCGCGGCAGTCCGCGGGTACAGGTGCATATTTGTTTTGACGGAAAAGGCCTCGGTTGAAAAGGTGCGGTATCTGAAGGGTTTGGGAGCGGATATCGTTATCTGCCCGGCGGCGGCGAAGCCGGGGACGCCTGACCATTACGTCGCCACCGCAAAGCGTATTTCGCTGCAAACACCGAATTCGTTTTACCCCGATCAATACAATCACCCTGAGAATCCAGCAGCCCATTATCGTACGACGGGGCCGGAGATCTGGGAAGATACTGAAGGCAAGCTGACGCATTTTGTCGCCAGCATTGGAACCGGCGGGACAATTAGCGGAACGGGACGATACCTGAAGGAGATGAACCCGAACATCAAGGTGATTGGAGCCGACCCCTATGGCTCGATCTTTAAGACATATAAGGAATCCGGCCACGTACCCGAGGCTACGCCATATCTGGTCGAAGGCATAGGACAAAATCTGCCGGTCGGAAATGCCGATCTGAATACCATCGACGAGATCATAAATATCACCGACCGCGAATCGTTCGATCTTGCACGCCAGCTCGGACGCCAGGAAGGGATTTTTTGCGGCGGCTCGACCGGGACAATTTTCGCTGCCGCTTTGCGAGTTGCAAAAAACTTGGACGAAAGCGGTGTGGTGGTATTTATCGTCTGCGACACGGGCGAGCATTACTTGAGCAAATTCCATTCGGACGAGTGGATGAAGGAAAAACTCCTGCTCGAACCGCAGCGTATCACCGCCGGTTTGATTGCGGAGACCAAGAACTCCGGCGCACCGGTGGACCTCATTTTTGTAACGCCTGACGAGACAGTCAGCGAGGCAATCGCAAAAATGAACGAGACCGGCGTGACGCAGCTTCCGGTTTTGGAGCACAACCGCTCGGTCGGATCTTTGCGTGAAAGCCATATCCTGGCAAAATTGATCGAAAATCGCGATCTTTTGAATTCGAAGGTCGCTGATGTGATGGACGAAAGCTTCCCGGTGCTCGAGGTAGATACGAATTTCGCGGAGATAAAGCTCAAACTTCGAAAACATCCGGCGGTATTGATCGAGGATTTTAAGCGAATTACGGGTATAATTACCCGGTCGGATGTGCTTGATTTGCAGAAATAATTTTTCTTTGCGGTTTTTGCGAGCTTTGCATGAGGCCGGGAGATTTTCATAGGAAGGACGCATAGAAAGAATTTAAGGCATCGCAGCCCAAATAATTTAGTTGCTTTTTATGACAAAGGGCAATACGCTTTTCCCAAATTGCAATAGGCGTTATTTTCCTATTAGCGGCGTAGTTGATCGAAACATGGCCTTGATGGAGTGAAAATTCTATGAGCGACGAAGAAAAAATGACAAGCGAAGCTGCTGCCGGAACCGCAGCGGCCGATGAACAGGTTGTCGAACCGCCGTATGGCGATGAACACACGACCGAACCGAATGCCCAGGACCAGCAGCCTACCGAACCCGAGCCGGGAGCACCCGGAAAATGGGAGATGCCAAAGCCAGTCTTTCAAAAGACTAGCGGCTACCTGCCGCAAGGGTTCGTAAAAGATTTCGAGGCATCCGCGGAACCTGAGGGCGATCCATCGGTACCGGATGAAATCCCCTCGCGACCACCCGCAAAAGAACACGATCTCTCGGCGGTGAATATTTCGGCTCCTGCAGCCGCAGCCGTCGAACCGCAGCCGGATCTTTCGGAGCAATTCATACACGAAGAACCGGAATTCGAAGCTGTAACGGAGACACCGAAGAAAAGCGGGTCGGTGGGTATATCGATGGTGGTACTGGGCGTGATCGCTATTTTAGCCTTCGTCGCGATTTTTTTGGCGGTAATCATCTATTTGTTCTTCCCGGGCTCCGGCGACACTAACCCTTTCTAGCCGCAAAATCACTGCTGCTCACTCGTCTAATCTGAGCAGGACTTGCCCGCAAATTTGGCGGGCAGAGCGAACTGACGCTTTAGAATTTTTTGCTGAAAGCGTGATCGCTTTTGCAGTTTACATTTGAGCCACGATGCCGGATGTTAGGCTAAAATTTAGCGGCCGCGAGTACACGCCGGGCGAAGGCGTGACGACACTGGGCCGGACGACGGACAACGACATTTCGTTTCCCGACGACTCGAACGTTTCGCGGTTTCATGCGGAGATTGAGGCACGCGGCGATGAATTTTGCCTGATCGATCTCGGCAGCAGTAACGGCACGACAGTCAATGGAACGAAGGTGACGGGCGAAACGTACCTCAAAACGGGCGACCGAGTTTTGCTCGGTGGATCGAGCGAGATCGTCTTTGATCTGACAGCCGAGACGGAGGAAGAGGAAACCACGGCCGCAATCGATGCGGGTTCCGGCGGGTCGGTGGGTTTGCCGCCAATCGATGCCGCGATATCGCAGTTACCCGGGTTGGCCACGGCTGCACCGGCACCGGTCGTAGCTTCCGGATCAAACACGATGCTAATGGTTGCGGGCGGGGCGGTACTTATCGCGGTTGTCGTCGTTGTTGTCGCCGGAGTGATCTTTTACCGCAGCGGGTCGTCATCATGCGATGCCTCGGCCAAGATTGTAAAACCGGAGCCGGGCGACGTAGTATTTTCAGCGACCGAGATCGAGGTAGAGACCGAAAATTCATCTTGTGTGGCCAAGGCCCACTTCACCATCGATGGCGTTGAGTTCGCGAGCACGACAGACGCTCCGTTCACCGCAACACTTGACCCCAAAGACCATCCCGATCTGGCCGACGGGTTAGACCATAATCTCGGGATAGTTCTCGAGGACGAGGACGGCAACAAGATCCCGCAAACCGGTCAGATCTTCCTCGCTTTTGAAACGCGAAAGGTTGAGAAACCGCAAGAGAAGAAGGAGATCGTTAAGGAACAAGGACCTCAGATGCCGGCCGGGCCGAAGGGCAAAGAGGTTTCGATAATGCAGGTGCAGGAAATGTCGAACCGCCTGGTCAAACAGTTTTCGGGCAATTACCGATACAATGTTTCGAACAAGCAGTTCTTGCAGGAAGTCCAGAAGAGGGCGGGCGAATATGCTCAGGAAGGCTATTTTGAGCGGGCCGCAAAGTACCGTGACGCGATAAACGTCGCTTACGTACGCGAGCAGAATCTCGATGCACCTCTCGGGTATATGCTCGCGATGAGCCGAAGCAAATTTAACCCGCAGAAGCAGGGCAGCTACGAGGGATTATGGCAAATGAGCACGGACCTTGTTACCTCGCAATCGTACAACGGCGTTTGCCCGGGCGAATCTTTGTCCGATCCGTCACAGATGTGCGCGGCTAAAGCATCGGCTGTTTATATGAAGCAGTTGGTGTTCGGCGTTTTTGACGGAGATGTAATCTACAGTGCCGCCGCGTTCGGAAAATCGACGCAGGACGCCGGCGTCTGGAAGGCAACTCTTCCGGCAAAACGCGAGGATGTCTGGAACTCGATCAAAACCGCCCCGGAACGTGATCAGATCGTCAGGTTCTTCGCCGCCGGGATTGTTGCGGAAAATCCGCAGAACTTTGGGCTTAAGCGCGACAGGCCGATAGCGGAGTTGTACCGGCAGGCTATGTAAAAGCTTTTTCACCACAGAGGCACAGAGGCAACCAGAGAAACTAAGAATAAGATGGAAAGCTGTTTCGAATTTATGGGTTATAACAGATTCACGATTTGCCTCTACTTCGTGCCTCTGTGCCTCTGTGGTTAGAGTTTTATGCTTGAAGTAGGTCTTACATACCCAACGCCTGAAGGCTCACAGGAAATTCGCATCGATGCCGGACGGACGACCTTTGGCCGCGGGAGCGAGGCCGATCAACGTTTTGCCGACGACGGGCTTTCGCGTCTGCATGCTACGGTGTATCGCGAGGGTGAGCGAGTCTGGATCGTAGATGAAAATTCATCGAACGGGACCTTTATAAATGGCGAACGGGCCGCACCCGCGGGAACTCCGCTGCGAAACGGCGACGTCATCAAGATCGGTCACCTGACGAATTTGAAGGTGCGGATCGCCGAAAAATACGAGCATTTGCCGGTAACCCAAACGGCTCCCGTGCAAACCGCGTCATCGGCACCGGAACATTCGAGCATTAGCATTTTACCCATCGCTCTGATCGCGTGCGCGATTTTGGTGGTCAGCCTTTCGGTGGTTTTTATAGGATTCAAGGTGCTCGGCAGCGAGAAAACGGAGATCGTAAAAACCGGTGAAGACGAAGAAAACGACACGCTGGACGACAAACCGACCAAAGAAGCCAAATCGTCTCCAACGCCAAAACCCGGCGCATCAGATTCTCCGGCAATGCCCAGCGGCACAACACAGATCACCGATTCGCAGCAGACTGGTGAAGTAAAACCGGCGTCGGATTTATTGAAGGGCCGGAAATACCTGGACCTTTCAGACAGCGAAAAACGGCAATATTTGAGCGAACGGGCGTTGAAAATTGCTCAGGTCATCGGCAACAACAGCAGCGAAGCAATACCGCCTGCAGCCTTGGATAAGATCAAGGCGTTTTTGGATGCGTACGCAAAACGCGTAGGCGTGAAACCGCTCGGCGGCTGCCGGTTTGGCGACAATCTGCAGGTGACTTACGAGCGGGCGAGCAAGAACGCACCGTTTATAGTAAAAGCGTTCAACGAAAAAGGGACTGACTCGCGAATCGGGTTGTATCTGGCGATGATCGAATCGGAACACTGTGTTTGTCTGCAGAGCGGCACCGGCCCGCTTGGGATGTTCCAGTTTACCTTCGCAACGGCAAAGCTTCATTTCGAGCCGAACGACGGTGTGATCAAGGGAGCTTCGCCTCCGAACGGTGACGTCCGATGCAAGCCTGAACCGGCAGCAAGAGCCGCCGCTTCGTATATGAAGGCCCTGACCGGACGCTACGGCACTGGCCCGGCGAGCGTGCCGCTGGCGATCGGGAGTTATAATAGCGGCGAAGGCGGTTTGAGCTCGAATCTTACGAAAGCCCTGGATTCTAATTCGGGACTGCCGCGCGATTTCTGGACGCTGATCGCCAACGGCGAAAAACTTTCAAAGCAGTTTCAATCGGAGAACTTTAAATATGTACCGAAGTTCTTCGCAGCCGCGATCATCGGCGAAAACCCGCAGGATTTCGGGCTCAAACTACAGCCGCTTTCGACCTATTCTAATTGAGTCGAGAGTGGAGAGGCGGGAGCAAGAAAAATCCGTATTCTCAATTCCGACTCATGACTCAAAACTCACGACTTTTATGCTCCAGCTTTGGGTAAAATTTGAGGACGAAAACGGCGATGAGCAACGTGTCGCGGTCGAGGATAAAGTTTTCACCATCGGGCGGCATTCGGAAAGCAGCCTTACCATTACTGATAGCCGGTTGTCGCGCGAGCATATTCGGATCGAACGTGTTGACGGCGAATTCGTCGCGTCCGATTCCGGATCGAGCAACGGGACGACCATCAACGGCAATAAATTGAGCGGGCCGGTGAACCTGAAAGACGGTGATCTGCTCGATCTCGGCGGCGGTTTGCGGATCACGATCGAGATTGAGGCGGTGGTTGACGAACCGGCTGCCGCTCTGTCCGGAGTGGATGCGGAAATATCAGGTCAGCCGCAGATTAGCCCGCCAGTTTATGTATCCGCTGCTGTGGCGCCGGCGGGCGATGGGATACCGACGAGCTTCTTTATCCTCGCGCCACTTTTGGGGATTTTAGTTCTCGTCATCGCCGGCGGCATCTTCTTCCTTTTCAGCGGCCCTCAGAAAACCGATATTGCGGACAGTGGCGACGAATATAATTATTCGGCGAATGACGATGATAAACCGGTAAAAGACGATGACGATACGCCGAAGAAGGTCACTAAGTCGTCCACGCCTTCGTCGATCGATACTCCCGCAAACAACGGAACTACGACGACATCGTCACCCGGCACGAGCGGAACCGATCTCCCGCCAACTAATTTGAGCGAAACGGCGAAAGTCGAGCAGAACGGTGCTCTGTTTTTAAGACGGATCGCGCAAAATGATCCGAAAGCGTTTCTGACCGGCGATCAGGCACAGAAGGTTAATGCAAAGGTAAAACAGATCGGTAAATCCGGAGCTTTGGCAGAGAACATCAATGCCGCGAGAAAAAACGCGGCACAGATAAAGTCCTTGGCCGTGTCGAAAAACTTAAAGCCGCAGTTTTTGGCGGTGGCGGCGATAACCAAATTAGGCGGCGGACGCGGCGATATAATGCAGGCCGCGCAGAGCGTCGCGGACGTTTATGACAAGCTTGCGACGCAAATTGGCAGTGAATTAGGCGAAGATTCCCTTTTAATGGTCGCGGCGTACGATCAGGGTGCGGCGGGCGATACGATGAAAATGCGCAATATGCTCCAGGACCTGGCGAACAAATCGAGCGAAGGTGTGCGGGCTATCCGCTCGATCTGGTTTCTCGAAAAGAACGGCAAAATATCGCAGGGCGAATACGACCGCGCACTTAATTTTCTAGCCATCGGAACTATCACGCAAAATCCGAAGGACTTTGGCGTCAATGCAGAAGCACTCATGCTTTGATCCTCGGAACGCGGCTGATGCAATTTACTTAGATATACTATGCAGACCGAAGAAATGTTGGCAGGAGACCTGAAGCTTGAGATCGGCGGCGAACATTTTGAGATGCACCTGACGATTCCCGGCACGCCGGTAAAGCCGCAGCGGATGCTGCCTGTTTTTCAAAAGGTTACAAATGAGATAGTCGCAAGGGGCATTGAAAAGACGGAGGCGGCCGGAAAAGCCATTTCGTGTAAAGCCGGCTGCGGAGCATGCTGCCGCCAGCCGCTGCTGATCTCGGAAGCTGAAGTTTTTAATCTCGCCGAGTTGGTAGAATCCATGCCGGAGCCGCGCCGCGGCGTTATCAAAAAACGATTTGCCAGCGGGCGCGAGCATTTTGCGAATCTTCGGTGGTTTGATCGATTTGACGAATTTTCGCGTCAGGCACAGGCTGGACACAGCGACGAGTTGGCTGCAAATTTCGTTAAATTATTGACGGATTACATCGTCGAGCGGGTCGCTTGTCCGTTTCTCGAAGACGAATCATGCTCGATCTACGAATCGCGTCCGCTCATTTGCCGAGAATACCTTGTTACATCTCCGGCGGAAAATTGTGCTAACCCGATGCCGTCGAATACGGCAAAGATCCCGATCAGCGGCAGCGCGTCGACAGCGTTCGCGGCTCTTTGCAAGACCTCTAATGATCAAACACCGTCGTCGCTGCTTTTGATCAGGCTGCTCGAATTCGCCGAAACGCATTCGGAGAAGTTTGAAGAAAAGATCGGGCCTGCCTGGGCGGACGATTTTTTCCGGTTGTTAACAAGGAAAAAGGATCCCGGCCTGCCCGAAAAGGCAGCGGCTACATAAGCGTGTAGGATATTGGGCTGCGAATGGGCGAAAAACACGAAGGTTAGGCACTATCATGACTTTCTGCTTTTTTAGCGTATTTTCGCGGGTAATCTCTTAAAAATTTCGACAATGGGCGATTTTGTGTACTTAACATTCAAAACCGAATGTTCGACAAAACCGCAGTTTGCTATCTGCGGTTTACTAAATTGGCAAGTTCGTTTTACTATCTACGTCTAATCTGTTTATGAGCAAATACCGCAAAATAGTCTGGAACGAAGGGATGCTCCTGACGCCGCATCACTTTCAGCAGTCGGATAACTATCACGAAGAGCTTTTGAATTCGCGCGTGCAGTCGTTAATGCAGTACGAGTACGGCGTTATCGACCTTCAGGTGAACAACGAAGCGGTCGCAAACGGTAATTTCCAAATAACAAATTGCCGCGCGGTTATGCCCGACGGGTTGGTCGTAAATGTTCCGGATGCCGAGGCGGTGCCAGATCTGCGGCCGGTTGCAAATCATTTTGGCGTCGAGGCGGAAAGGTTGGGTGTTCATTTGGCGATTCCGGCAAAGAAGATGGGCGAGGCCAATTTCCAGGCAAGCGGAGCGGGATCTAACGGTAATCTTCGTTTTTTGCAGGAGGGCTCGCTGGTCAAGGACGAAACGAGCGGCACGAACGAACAGCCGATCGCCTATGCTAAGAGCAACCTGCGTATAATTTTCGATGACGAGCTTCGCGATGGGTTTACCTCGCTGAAGATCGCCGAACTGCAGCGCACACCGACTGGCCAACTGAAGATCTCCGAGGAATATATACCACCAATCCTTAAAATATCGGCGTCGGTTTGGGTCGCGAACATGCTGCGGCAGGTGGTCGAAATTTTGATCACAAAAAGCGGCAGTCTTGGTGAACAGCGGCGGCATAGCAATGCAACGCTGGCGGATTTTACTACGTCGGAAGTTGCGGTGTTCTGGCTTTTGAACACGATAAATGCCTCGATCCCGACGATGGCCCATTATTTCCGCTCTCCGGTGCTTCACCCCGAGAAGCTTTATCTTGAGATGGCCGGACTGGTCGGGAAGCTGATGACGTTTTCGATCGAGAGCCACCCGAAGGA
>JAYSON010000207.1:0-9355 GCA_043722725.1 Chloracidobacterium sp. | reverse complement strand
GCGTAGTACATCTTCTTATGGCACAAGTATCTCGCAAAACTGCTCCCGAGGCTCTAGCTCCGGTTCCGTTCAACATTCCGCAGGCGTTTCAGACAACACTGGAGAACGGTCTGAGGATTGTGATATTCGAAGACAGGCGTTTGCCGCTTGTCAGTTACCGCCTGGCGTTTATGGCGGGCGATGTCAATGACCCAACGGACTCGATCGGTTTGACGTCCGCAATGGCGTCGATGCTGACCGAAGGAACCGAAAATTACTCCAGCTTGGCGTTGGCCGAGAAGATCGAGCGGCTCGGCGCAAGTATTTCGGCGAGTTCATCGGATGATTTTACTGTTATTGCCGCATCGACCCTTGCTCTTTACAATTCGGAAATCCTTCAATTGATGTCGGAGATCGTCTTCAGGCCGACGTTTCCGGAAGACGAACTCGATCTCTACAAACGAAATACTATCGAGAATCTCAAATTTCAGCGTTCGCAGCCGAACTTTCTTGCGAATGAACAGACCGCACGACTGCTTTACGGCGAGCACCCCTATTCGAGGGTTTCGCCTGCTGCGAAAGATATCGAGAAGCTTTCGTTCGAAGCCCTTTCGCGTTTTCACGGCCACAGATTTATTCCAAACAATGCCGTTTTAATTACAGTTGGCGATATCCAACGAGATTCGCTGCTGAAAGAGATTGAGGAGCATTTCGGCGACTGGGGACAAGGCACGGCACCCGAATCGACTTTTCCTGTTCTGCCTACCCGCGATCAAGCCTCGCTGACGATCGTTGACCGTCAGGGTTCTGCACAATCGAACGTCGTGCTAGCGAATCTCGCATTAAGTCGAAATGACCCCGACTATTTCGCTGTCCTTGTGATGAATCAGGTACTCGGAGCCGGAGCTTCTTCACGCGTGTTTATGAACCTTCGCGAGGAAAAAGGCTATACATATGGAGCATATACGCGCGTCGACGCCAAAAAACTGGCCGGTGATTTCGAAGCAACCGCCGAGGTTCGGACCTCCGTAACGGGCGATTCGCTGAAGGAATTTTTCTACGAGCTGAATCGAATTCGTGATGAGAAAGTTTCGGACGACGAATTGGCCGACGCAAAGAACTTTCTCACCGGCGTTTTCCCGATCCGTGCCGAAACTCAAGAAGGCCTGACGAATTTGATAGTTTCCCAGGAGCTTTATAATTTGCCGAACGACTATCTTCAAACCTATCGCGATGACGTCAACGCCGTAACGGTCGAAGATGTTCAGCGGGTCGGGAAGAAATATATCGAGCCCGACAACATGGCCATTGTCATCGTCGGCGACGCCGAAGAGATTTTGCCGCAGGCAAAGCCGTATTCCGCAAACATCGAGATATTCGACACCGACGGAAACCGCAGGGAATTGTCGGAATACGGCCAAGCCTCATCGGAACCTACGGCGGAGGTAGCGGGAGAATGGGCTCTTGTTCTTGATTTCCAAGGACAGGAACTGCCCATCACATTGGTCCTCGCGCAGAAAGGCGATATCGTAACCGGCGAACTCTCGACCATGCTCGGAATCGGAAACATAGAATCGGGCAAAGTGAAAGGAAAGAAAATATCGGCTACTGCAACGACCGAAATGCAGGGGAACGCGATGGAATTCGTCATCACCGGATCGGTTGATGGAGACTCGATGACCGGCACTATTTCTGCTCCGATCATGCCGGAGCCACTTTCATTTACCGGTACACGAACGAAAAACGCCTGACAATTACTCCGTTGCGATCTTGCTGACATGCGCTGCACCGATCAGCCATTTTCCCTGTGATTTGATCAAGACGATAGTGCATTGCTCCGGAGCTTCGCGTGCTGCTCCCGCTGGCGCCGCCGCCGCGGGTCTTACACGGAACGTAAAAATAGCGGCATCGTCATAAATCAGAATTGCTTCATCCTGATTACGCAAACCTAGAGTTCGGCTTGGCGTCGGCGGAGGCAAAGAAGCCAGCACCGAACGATCACGCACAACCTCGCCTTTAATATTTGTAGCGACAAAGTCCTTCGCCAGATGCTTGTCGAGAACTGCGGATAATGCGTCCGCTCCCGACAGCCGGGCATTTGCGATCTCATATACAACTATGCGAATCTGGCCTTCGGCTTCAGGATCTGAATTCGGCGGAGCTTTTGCCCGTGGGGAAATTGCCGAGACTGCCGGGTGGATTGGATAAAACGGCTTCGGATCGCACTGAAACGTAGTCACATGGCCTGCGGCTAGGCGCCACGTCCCATCGCGTTTCAGCCATACCTCGGTCGCCTGTGTTTTGGTCAGGCATTTGCTGCCGCGATATTGCCAGAAATTCTTTTTGAATATATTCACGATGGCCGTCTGGCCGTAGAAATGAAACTGCGGATTCTCGCTTTCGTACGAAATGGTGTCGAAGTCGAGCTTTTTGCCAGCTCGGAGAGGTCCGGAATCTGCCCTCATCATCGCTATAAGCTGCTCGCGCGTGTTGTAAACAGGCTTGTCGCGAATGCTTACGTAGTTTTCAAGGTAGATGCGCTCAAACGGCTCCGGATTTCGGGCGACATATGCACGAGAAATCTCGGCGATGGATCTCAATATCTCGGTTTGATCCGATGTTCTGTCCGGCGGGCGGCTGAATTGGGCGAAAACGTGCGAGGAAAGCGTCACCAAAAAGACCACGGTTAGTTTCGCCGATACCATTCGCCGCTCCCCCAATCAGACGGCGATGCCGAACAGGATTTGCTCAGATTCGAGTGAAATCCATTTCTACCGCCAGTTCTTCATCGCCACCGGGAGAAACATTATACATCACTATCCTGAGCGAATCACCGTTTGGAATAATGTCGGTCCGCCAGCCCCAATCGGGATGATCTTTTACTTTATAATAGCCTTTGACGGACACCGTACCTTCGTCTGCAACTGTTCCGTCCGAAACCATAAAGGTGTGGCTGCTGTGCCACGAATCAGTCCACACAGTTTGAACCGCATCCGACTTCGTATCGCAGCCGAGCAGGATTAAGCCTTCCTGCGGCTCGCCTTCGTACGCCCAGGTATATTCAAACGCGACGAATTGCCCGTTTGCCTTGAGAGAAACTTGCAATTTCGACCCCGTTTCCTTCAAAGCATCGGGCATCCAGGAGAGATAGAGCTTATTCGTGCCACTCCACGAGCCGGCATATTTTGCCAGATCTTCACTTATGCTCATATTTTGTATCCTCTTATTTAATCAAAAGAATACCATTGCACCTTAAATTTTCGAAATTTTACTGCGGGGAGTGTAGGCCAAAAAGGGTGTTTTGAGTTGTGAGTGAGTTTCGGAATTGCTTAAACGGGAAGCGTTCCGGGGAGATCACAACTCAAAACTTTTGGGTGGAATCGAAATATTGATCAACCAACTCTTCGAAGCGGTACGGCCGCCGCGCCAGCGTTTTTCTGCATATCCTGCAGATGCTGGATAAACGCCGATGCGGCTTTTTTCGACAATTCGCCGGTCTTGCATTTCATCAACGAGCTGCATTCTTCGTCGGCATCGACGCCAATCTCTCGGGAGATCGCACGAATCATACCGAGCTGTTTTGCTGTGACAAGGTCGGACAAACTCGCGGCCACAGGATCAGCGGGGAACTCGTTATAGCCGGTCGCTTGAACGGAACCTTCGCGTTCGATCGCATCAAACTCACGTTTGTAAAGATCACGGGCTATGCCAAACTTAACAGCCGCACGCTTTAATGCATCGTGTTCGGCCTTTTTAATGCCCATTTCGCTGTGTGCGACGCCGGTGCCGATTCCTTCGCGGGTAACGCCGTCAATGCTGATCGCCACGGTGACGGTCATAATGTCGCCGACCTGCCTTATATCCTTGACCGTATGAGCCCAGTTGGGTGCGTTCTCGTCCAAAATGTCGGCGACCGTGTGCCATTCGACATATTCGACCATCTGCACATTCCCGTTCCGGTCACGCCAGCCTTCGCGTTGGCGAACCAAATTCGGATCCACGTTCTTTCGCAATTCGCGCAGTGTGCTGCCAAAATCCAAAACATTGTCCGTCGCTGTTTCCGCCACGACTGTCAATCGGTCGCTCGTCTTAGTCTGTTTCATTTTTCTTTCTCCTGTTGGTTGACCTAACCGATCTGCCTCGACTTCTCGTTCCGGCGTCTGACCTCCGGGACATATCGCTGCGGGAATCGGTTCCTGTTCGCCGCGTTCAGACATTCACGACTCAGCTGTTGATATTTTTCAATTGATGAAACGCGCTGTATCATCTATGCAACAGCGTACCAGTTAAATTTGTATGTTGCAAGCGTGAAACGCCGTGTTGGCAAAAAATAATGATTGGATGAGAAGGGAAGCGATCGCGGAAATATTGGCGAGTTTACCTTCAGCCTTTTATTTACAAGCGGCTCGCCGCCGACTTGAAACGAGGTTTTGCACATTACCTGCGATATTGAGAATGTCGGTCAAAATATCCGAAAAATAAATTTGTTGCAAGCATGCAACTTAGTGTTGCAATCAAAAATAAACTGTGTTATGTTTTACCCGTGAAATGCAATTAGCACCTATGACACTGTAGTGATCATGGATGCAGGAGGAGAATATGGCATTTAATAATGACAACTTTATCAATACGGCCGAACTTGGCCAGGCGATAAAACGTAGAAGGGAAGAGTTGTACTTAAGCCTCAGGGACGTGGCGGATGTGACGAACGTTTCCGCATCGACACTTTCGCGGATCGAGAACGGAACCGGCAAACCGGATGCGGACAATATTGCGCGGCTTACAGGTTGGCTTGATATGCCGATAGACCGTGTGATGAACAAGCAGACCGTGGACAACGTGGAACCGGTGATCTACTATCCGCACGAAGCGACGCCCGAAATAGTCGAGGCACACCTTCGAGCCGATAAAAAGCTGACGCCGGAAACCGCGAAAGCTTTATCGGAGCTTTTCCGTGTGGCTTACAAGCAATTTAGTAAAACGGGCAAGAAATAGCTGAATGGGTTTTTGCGGTTGAACAAGTTAACGTCAAAAAAGACTATGACGGAATTACAGCAAACGCATGTGTGGGAGACGGATCGTCGGAGTTTTGTAGTCGATACAACATTCGTTCTCTTCTTTTTGGCCGTTGACTGCGGCCAGCGGTTTACGTTTGGGATAGACGGAATGTTGTCGGCGATAACCCTGGTGATGTTCGTTGTGCTGCCTTACTTTTTGCCGTTTCAAGGTGAGAAGCCGGAATTTGAGCGATGGCTATTCGGAAGAGTTATCATCGCCGCGTTCGCGATAATTCTCGGTGCGATCTTCAGGCAGGCTCTCGGCGTTATACTGCCCGATATGTTCCGGTTCGTCCCGTTGACACTTTTGATCGTAGCCGCGATGATTAGCTGTTATATTCAATTCTACAGCCTCTTAAGATTTCGTTTGGCCAAATAGGCAAAAGGCGCCGAGCGAAAAGTAAGATCCGTGCGTATATCTGGAGTACGCACGGATTTTTTATTTTGAGACTTGTTATAACGTATGTTATACTAATTGCCGGAGGAGTTATGACAGCTACATTAAAACTCACAACGATTGGCAACTCAACCGGCGTGATTTTACCAAAGGATATATTGGAAAAGCTTCGCGTCTCAAAAGGCGACACTATATTTGCCTTTGAAACGCCAAATGGGATTGAACTCTCGCCGTACGACGCGGTTGTTGCAAAACAAATGGAGGTTGCCGAGCGGGTAATGAGGAAGCATCGGGACGTTCTTCGCAAGCTTGCCGAGTAAGCATGACTATCGAATGGATTGCTCCGAATTCGGTTTTGGCGATGCACAAACGTCAGATTGCCGAGCACGGCGGCACGGAAGGAGTGCGCGATGAAGGATTATTACTTTCCGCAATTGCCCGCCCCGAAAATTTATATGCATATGGTGAAAATGCAGATTTGTCCTCCGTGGCGGCAAGCTACGCGTTCGGCATCGCAAAGAATCATGCTTTTCTAGATGGCAACAAGCGAACTGCTCTTGTAGCTGCCGTAACATTTCTAAATGTTAACGGATACGATTTTGATGCGCCGCGTGAAGAAACATATAAGATCTTTCTTCAGCTCGCAGAGGGATCAATCTCCGAAGACGATCTCGCGGCCTGGCTTCGGGAGCGAGTCCAGGAAATCACGCCGGATTGAGTTTATATGCCTTAAGCAAGGGTAAATGCGTTCTCGCTTACGAGTTCATAAATCTTCCGAACCTGTCCTACAAGCTCCCCGTATTGCGAAAGCGTAAGAGCCTGAGCACCATCGCAGAGAGCTTCTTCGGGACACGGATGAACTTCGATTATCAGTCCGTCCGCCCCAACGGCAACGCCAGCTCGGGCAAGCGGGTTTACCATGTAATTATGGCCCGTTCCGTGTGACGGATCAACGATGATAGGCAGATGCGTCAAACGCTGCACCGCCGGAACTATCGAAAGATCAAGAGTGTTGCGGGCGTGGTCGGCAAAGGTGCGGATGCCGCGTTCGCAGAGGATCACATCGTAGTTGCCTTCAGCCATGATGTATTCAGCGGCGAGAAGGAATTCGTCAAGCGTTGCGGACAGACCGCGTTTTAGCAGAATTGGTTTTCGCGTTTGGCCCGCATATTTCAGAAGCGAGAAATTCTGCATGTTGCGGGCGCCGATCTGGATACAATCGCCGTACTTCTCGACAAGATCGATACCGCGTTCGTCCATTGCCTCCGTGACGATGTTCAGACCAAGCTGATCCCGAACCTGTGCCAGAATTTTCAATCCGTCCTCGCCCATGCCCTGAAAAGCATACGGCGATGTCCTCGGTTTGAACGCGCCGCCGCGAAAGAATTTGGCGCCCGATTTGGCGACCTCTTCGGCAACTTTGAACACCTGATCGGCGTTTTCAACCGCGCACGGTCCTGCAATGATCGCGAGTTCCGGCCCGCCAATTACGGCATTCCCGACTTTGACGATAGATTTCTCGGGCCGCAGCTCTTTCGATATCAATTTGTACGGCTTTGTGACTCGGATCGCATCAGCAACACCGGCGAGATTTTCAAAATGGGCCGGATCAACCGACCCGCTGTTTCCGGTAATCCCGATCGCTGTCCGATTTTCTCCGGGCAAAGTATGGCCGCGAAGCCCCAAAGCCTCGATAATTTCCACAACACGATCGATCTCAGACCGGGTTGCGTCCGGTTTCATTACTATCAACATATCTGATTTAACCTTTCACAATTGCAAAACTTCAACTCTAAATTTTGGCTCCGCTTTTTGCAAACGTCGGCAGCAACTCGGCGATCAGACGCTCGACCGCTTTCACAGCGGAGCCGGAAGCGGCAGACCGTTCGATTTCGGCTACAATAGCCGACCCGACAACCGCCGCATCGGCGTATCGCCAGACGTCCGTTATTTGCTCGGCTGTCGAGATCCCGAAGCCGACCGCGATCGGAAGATGTGTGAATTGTCTGGCGCGCTGCACAAGAACCTCGGCGGCAGAACTCGTTTCATTCCGAGTTCCAGTCACGCCCGCACGCGATACAGCGTAGATAAATCCTCGGGCATTCTTGCAGATTTTTTCAAGCCGCGCGTCAGTGGTCGTCGGTGCGATGAGTGAGATAAGGTCGATGCCGCTGGCGGAAAAGCTCTCTGAGATTTTTTGTGCCTCGTCCCCGATAACGTCGGTAAGTAAAACGCCATCAATACCCGAAGCAGCCGCCGTCGTAATAAATGAGTCGATCCCGAAACGCATTATTGGATTGAAATAGCTAAACAGCACGATCGGAACGTCGGAATACTGCCGAAACTCCGCAGCCAGCCCAAATACGTCTGCCAATGTAATCCCGCCATCCAGTGCCCGCTGCGACGAACGCTGTATCGTCGGTCCATCCGCCATCGGATCGCTGAAGGGAACACCGAGTTCGACCACATCGGCCCCCATTTCGGCGAGTTTCACTATGATCGAAAGCGACGTTTTAAGGTCTGGATCACCGGCGGTAACGAATGGTATAAAACCCTTGCGGCCATCCAGTCGCAAACAATCGAATCTTTCAGAAATCCGGCTCATAGGTTACTTTTTGCAAACTCCTCTTGAACCGTGTTTATATCCTTGTCACCGCGGCCCGAAAGATTCACCAGCAAAATTTGATCCGTGTTCATTTCCGGTGCGATCTTGATCGCGTGAGCAATGGCGTGGGACGATTCGAGCGCCGGAATGATGCCTTCAGTCTGCGAAAGCGTTTTGAAGGCTTCCAGAGCTTCGCTGTCGGACGCGGAGACATATTCTACACGGCTGATGTCGTGCAAATATGCGTGTTCAGGTCCGATCGACGCGTAATCCAACCCGGCCGAGACCGAGTGAGTTGCGGCGATTTGTCCGTCCGCGTCTTGCAGTAGATAGCTTTTTGTTCCCTGCAGAACGCCGACCTTTCCGCTGTCCATAAGCCTCGCAGCGTGTTCACCTAGACCGCTGCCCCTCCCGCCGGCTTCGACACCAATCATTTTTACGCCTTCGTCAGCCAAAAATTCGTGAAAAAGGCCTATGGAATTTGAGCCGCCGCCTACGCAGGCAACTAAATAATCCGGAAGACGGCCCTCTTTTTCCAATATTTGCTGCCTCGCCTCTCTACCGATAACACTTTGAAAATCACGTACCATGAGCGGATACGGATGCGGCCCAAGAGCCGAGCCCAACAAATAGTAGGTCGTATCGATATTCGTCACCCAATCGCGTAAGGATTCGTTTATCGCATCCTTCAGCGTCCGCGACCCGGAATCTACGCCACGAACCTCGGCACCCAAAAGCCGCATACGAAATACATTCAGCTCCTGACGCCGCATATCTTCCGTACCCATATAAACAACACATTCCAGGCCGAACAAAGCACAGACCGTTGCCGTGGCAACTCCATGCTGGCCTGCACCCGTCTCGGCAATGATCCGCCTTTTGCCCATTTTCCGTGCAAGCAGTATCTGGCCGATGCAGTTGTTAATCTTATGTGCACCGGTATGATTCAGGTCCTCTCGCTTAAGATATATTGCCGCACCGCCAAGCGTTTCGCTTAGCCGTTTTGCGTGAGACAACGGCGTAGGGCGCCCGGAAAAATTATGCAGAAGATCGTAAAACTCTTCGATAAACCGAGCATCTTCGCGGATCGAAAGATACGCCTGCGTCAATTCGTCGAGCGGCGAAACGAGCGTCTCGGGAACAAAGCGTCCGCCAAACTCGCCCCAATATCCACGATTGTCTGGTTGAAATTTCGATGGTTCCATCATTTTACGATTCTTTTAGGGTCATGACTAGTTAAGTCATGGATAGTTGATAATTTTCAATAGGATTGAGTAAAGGTTTTGTTTTCTATAATTGAATCTAAACTCACAATCT
>JAYSON010000206.1:0-3932 GCA_043722725.1 Chloracidobacterium sp. | reverse complement strand
TTCAGGTCCAGCCGGTCGGCGACACTTTCCTTGCCGAGCTTGATGTTCACCGCGGCGAGCTTGCCCGCGCATTCAAACGACGCAATCCCGAACTCGACGGCGACGAGCTGACTGAGATCACACAGCGGACCCTCGACCGCCTCGTCTTTATCCGTTTTCTCGAAGACAAGCTGGTCGAGCCGTCCGAAATCATCGACCGTCTCGGCGTAAAATCGGGCAGTGCCTGGCGCGATTTTGCGAACGAGATACCGCGTTTAAATCAGATCTACAACGGCATAATTTTCAAACCGCACGCCATTCTTGATTCGCCCGCGTTTCAGCCGGACGACAAGACATTCGGTGAAACCCTCGCCTGGCTGTCGCACAAGAATTCGCCGTACGATTTCAACTCGATCCCGATCCACATTCTCGGCAGCATTTACGAACGCTTTCTTGGCAAAACCATCGTCGCCACCGATAAGCGGGCGACCGTCGAGGAAAAGCCCGAAGTCCGAAAAGCCGGCGGCGTTTATTACACGCCCGAATACATCGTCCGCTACATTGTCGAAAACACCATCGGTAAACTTATCGAAGGCAAAACGCCCGACGAGATATCGAAGATGCGCTTCGCCGACATCGCCTGCGGCTCCGGCTCGTTTTTACTTGGCATTTTCGACTACCTGATCAAATACCACGTCGATTGGTATTCCGGCTCTTCGGGCAGAAACGCGAGTGTGAACGAGCGTGCAAAAAGCTCCCCTCCTTACGAAGGAGGGGTGGCAGCGGCTTCCGCTGACGGGGTGGTTCTCTCTTCACCGGGAAGCGGACCAGCTAAAGCTGGAACTACAAACACTAAACGCCGCTCTGCCGCGATCAGACAAGGCGCGGCCCGCGAAACCTCCGACGGCACATTGCAGCTCACCATCTCACACAAGCGTGACATTCTCGAAAACAACATCTACGGCGTCGATCTCGACGCCCAGGCCGTCGAGGTCGCCCAGCTTTCGCTCTATCTAAAACTGCTCGAAGAAGAAACGACCGCCACCGCCCAGCAGTTCCTCGCCGGATTCAAGGAACAGCTTCTGCCAAAGCTCGACAAGAACATCGTCCACGGCAATTCGCTAATTGATTACGACATAATGGACGGCCAGCTCTTCGACTCGCGCGATTTGAAGAAGCTCAATCCAATGAGCTTTCCGGGCGCGTTTCCTGAGGTTTTTGTGGATGGTGGCTTTGAGGCTATTATTGGGAATCCGCCCTATGTCGACATTAAAGGCTTACCAGAGGGACAGGTGCGTTACCTATTCTCAAAATATCCGTCTGCAAATAACAGAATAAATCTTTTTGCTATTTTCATTGAAAGGTCGTTGTCTCTTTTGAACACTTCTAACTTTAAGTTTTCGATGATCGTTCCAACGGCACTTCTAACCCAGGATTCGTACAAAGTTTTGCGTAAAACAATACTTGAGAAGTTTCAAGTCAGTAATATAGCCAGACTTCCAAATGAATCATTTGGACGCGCAGCGGGGGATGTAAAAGTTGATACCGCTATTGTTGTAATAAATCCCGGAGATCCGTCAGCTGTCGAAATAATTGCATATTCTGGATATGACAGAATTTTGGCAATAGACCCGGCAACTGCAAAATTCAGTGGAGATGTAAGTCAGGCAGACTGGATGAGTAATGATGATTTTATTTGGTCAATCACCCTTTCAGACAGCACTGATGCGTTATTGCGTAAGATCGAGGCTGATAAACTACCGCTAGAAAAATGTGCAGAATTTTGCTTAGGCGTTACCCCGTACGACAAATACAAAGGACACACTCCAAGTCAGATTGAAAATCAAGTTTTTCATGCTGATCATCAAAAAGACGAGACCTCTAAGAAGCTTCTCGCAGGTAATGATGTAAGACGCTATTTGATTCAGTGGAACGGAGAGAAGTGGATTAGTTATGGCCCATGGCTTGGCGCGGCACGCGAACAAAAATTCTTTACTCAAAAACACATTCTCGTTAAACAGATAATTGACTGGACAACAAAGAGGATATGGGCGTCAGTAACTGACGAAGAGTTATACAATACACAGAACGCATTTAATCTTTTGCCAAAAGCTAATTTTACAAATGAATATCTACTGGGTGTCATAAACAGCAAGCTTCTGACTTTTTATCATCAAAAGAGATTTCTTGACGAATTTAAGATGAGATTTCAAAAGATTTTGATAAAAGATGCTAAACGATTTCCTATTCGCCCAATCAACTTCTCCGACCCTGACGAAAAAGCCATGCACGACCGCATGGTCGGACTGGTCGAAAAGATGATCGAGGCTAAAAAGAGCCTAGCGTCGGCGCGCACTGATGCCGACCGCAAATATTATGAACGCTTCTGCGAAAACCTCGACCTCCTGATCGACGATCTTGTCTATAAACTCTACGACATCACGGCGGAGGAGCAGAAAATTATTGAGGGACGTTAGCTTGAAGACTCGTGAAATTCGTTATGAAAGAGGGGCATGTATTTTTTGCATTAGGGTTCGAAGGAGACTGGCCGCCGCATGAACGAAACGTCATGGCAACGTCGCCACAAGGTCAAAGCCGCGTAACGCTTTTTGCGCTCCCAAACGGCGCTATGGAGTTTGTTGTTGAAGAATCAAATTCAATAGTTATTCGTCACCGTACTCAGCCAATTCGCTTCGAAGGCAGCGGGATGTTCGTGTTTGATGCCGGTTGGAAAGATGCTCGTGCCGATATTCGTCTTAATGGCCAATTAGTTCCATCGATTATCGAGATGGCACGACCTTTGGTCGTTCAACTTCAAAAATCAGAAATTCCGGAAGGCATATCTCTGGATGATCCTAATGCGGTATCAGCATGCCAAAAATGGATAGAGTGGCGTAAGGACCGGTACAGCAAACCGAAAAGTTTTGATATCGAATACCTAAGGCCAAAGTCATTTGAGGAGCAGGCATCGGAATTACAGAATGCAATTGCAGGGTTAACACATCATGTTGAAGAATTCATAAATGACAAGAAGTTTCTAATCGTCGACATTGCAACCGTACTTCGGGCACTCGTATATTGGGAGGACGGAAAGGCAAGTAAATACAACCCACTTCTGTTACGAATCGCTGGCCGGCTCGATCCAGCATTGCCACTTCCGGTCTATGCATTCGCGGAACCAGTTGAGGAAACTCCAGATATAGTTCATGAGGCTGAATCTCATATTATAAACTCATGGATAAGCTTGCGACACGAGTTTCCAATGCAGAAATTAACGGACCTTCAGGATGTCTTAGATTCTGCAATTCTAATTGAACGTATCGACTCAACCTCGGCATCAGCAAAAGGCGGCAAGATGAGAAAATTACGCGGGCGCGATTTGATCCGGGAATTTGCCAGCACGTCAGCCACTGGTCATTATCACGAGCATGTTAGGCGGGAGTTTGATCGTATCAACACGACAAACGCCTTCGACCTCCCATTATCGTACCGATTTATGCTGCGAATTGGGTCTGTGGTCGCGGACTTAGGTAAATTCGTTATTCACAATTTGCCGCCGTTATCAGCAAAATGACGGACGAAAAAGCAGAGATGGCCGCATTGGTCGAAAAGATGCTTGACGCCAAAAAGAAACTCGCCACTACCCGTACCGACAGCGACAGCCACAAACAATTCTACGAACGCTTCTGCACCTCGCTCGACACCCAGATCGACGAACTCCGACGTAACTTGATCGATACGCTATCGGAAAACGCGGCTTCCGCCAAAACATAACTTTCCGGGAACCGCAACCCCGATCCGCACGATGCGAATGATAGGAATGATTTGGAAGATCCGAACGATAGGAATGATACGCAAACGTCGTGCGTCAAAATGACACTAGTAATTCAATTACGCACTAGCTTCGTTTTATTACGCCCTGAGAGGTGAAAAACTACACACTCGATTCGAAA
>JAYSON010000205.1:0-9520 GCA_043722725.1 Chloracidobacterium sp. | reverse complement strand
TGCTCTTCTTACCGCTTTACGTACCGGGAGCCCGGCAAGGTTCGAACAGATACCATTGGGCGGAACCCGGAAGCTGACCAATCCGCAATGCGGCTACGCTTTCGATCTTGAGGGCGCCGACGCATTCACCTTTGTTCAGCCGCCCGCCCCCGCGTTTGCAGGCAAGGAAAATGCGGCGGAGATAGCCGAGAATTATTGGATGGCTTTGCTCCGCGACGTTCCGTTCACTGAGTATCCGTTAAACCCGATTGCGGCTGCGGCGGCATCCGACCTCACGCAGTTCGGTGCGGATTTCAAGGGTCCTAAAAACGACCTCGGCCAGGTGACGCCTAATCTCCTTTTTCGCGGCCTGACGTCGGGTGACAGGACAGGGCCGCTAATGTCGCAGTTCTGGTACGCTCCGTGTTTCTTTGGAGCCAACGAGATAAATCAAAAGACCAGAACGGTTCTCGGCGCCAATAACGGCGGGCAGGACTACATGACGGATTTCAATAGCTGGTTGAACGTGCAAAACGGCGGACCGGCCGGCAGCGACATTTTTGATCCGACGTATCGCTACATGAGAAATGGGCGCGATCTGGGGCAATGGGTTCATATTGATGTGCTTTTCCAGGGCTATTTCCAGGCGTTTCTTGTAATTGCAGGTCTCGGAGTTCCGTTCGACAACGGCAATCCCTACAGAAATTCGGCAACGCAGGACGGTTTCGGCACATTCGGCGGGCCGCATATCGCCACGCTTTTATGCGAGGTATCAACGCGGGCACTGAAGGCCGTGTGGAACCAAAAATGGTTGGTACACCGCCGTTTGCGGCCGGAGGCATTCGCCGGATGCATTGACCGCACGGCTTATAATGGAGCGAATTATCCCGTTCATTCGGAGATATTGAATTCGATAAATACAGCGTCGCGGCTAGGCGGATATCTTTCGCCCGGCAACGCTCTTCTGCCAATGGCGTTTCCGGAAGGCTCGCCGACACACCCCGCATACGGAGCGGGCCACGCGACGGTCGCCGGTGCCTGCGTGACTATCCTGAAAGCCTGGTTCAATGAATCGACGGTGATCCAAAACCCGGTAATTCCCGATGCGACCGGACTCGGCCTTGTGCCATACGGCGGTAATGCTCTGACGGTCGGCGGCGAACTGAACAAGATTGCATCAAATGTTGCAAACGGAAGAAACATTGCCGGCGTCCATTGGCGCTCCGACGCGACCGAATCGCTTCTGCTCGGCGAGGCTCTTGCGATCAGCATTTTGAAAGACCAGAAAGGCTGTTATAACGAGGTCTTCAACGGATTTAGCCTGACGAAATTCGACGGGACGACCGTGACCGTCTGACTTAGCCTTCGATTTGTCCGTTCAGGTTTTGTGAGACACAATCCCATTCTATTTTGCGGCGAAGCCGCAAATCAAAGCGACCGGGGTAAACTCACTTCGACTCGATGCGCCTGACTAGTTCATCGAAGCGCCTGACTAATTCATCGAAGCGCGGATCGTTGCGGAGGGTATCAAGACTCGGATCGATCCGTAGATAGGGAATGCCCCATTCGCGTCGTTGATACGATTTCTCCAGATATTCAAATGCCTTATTCTTGTCGCCTGTGTGGGCGGTCAAAGACGCTTCCAGGAAGTATGATCGTATTTTCTCTTCGTCAAATCTTTTGACCCGCTCGCGGCCGACACCTGGCCAGCCCGATGTTTGATATGCTGTCCTAAAAGCCTGAAGGGTCTTTTCGTCCTCCTTCCGTAGTGCCAGCGATTTCATAAAGAATTCAAAGGCCTCGGCTTCGCTGCCTTGCGACAGCAATGTGTTTATAAGCCAATGGTATATGGCGGTGAAATTCGGGTCCATTTCTACAACTCGTTTGAATTGGTCGACGGCCTCCGCATCGCGTCGGGCGTAATACAAACAAATCCCGTAAGTTCGTTGGCTGAACAGAGATGCAGGCTCAAGGTCTATCGCGGTCTTGGCTTCCGAAATTGCTTCGTCAAAACGTCCGCCGGTTAACAGGTAACGCGAATAGATCTCATGGGCAAGCGAAGAATTGGAGTCGAGTTCGACGGCGCGTTTGCATTCACGTTCGGCTCTGTCGTAATCATATTCGTAGAAGAATTTATTCTCACACAAAGCGCTATGTGCGTCGGCCAGATTCTCGTCCAACGCTAGTGCCTTACTTATTGCTTCCATTGACTTTCTATATTCTTCATGTGGGCTGAGGCTTCCTCCGAAGTTGCCAAGAGAGCGGTGCGCATGGGCCTTTCCCGCCCACGCCTGGGCGTAATTAGGGTCCAACTGAATGGCTTGCTCCAATTTTCCAACCGCCTTTTGCGCGTCCGCCACGGTTCGTTTGTCGTACAGATACATCCCGTCAAGGTAAAGACGATAGGCACCTTCATTTGCGGTGCCGCGCTTTGCAGGAGGGCCGCTTGCGGTATTGCCAAACCGTGCCAATAACCTGTTTCCGATCTCGCCGACTATTGCGTCCTGCATCGCAAATACATTCGCCGTATCTTGTTCGCTTTTATAAGTTTCTTCGATCTGACCGGTCGCGACATCAAAAAGTTCTGCGGTGATGCGGATTTTCCGGTCCGCCAATTGATAAGTCGAGGCGAGAACGTAGTCAACCTGTTGCTCTTTTCCCGCCGTTAAAGCGTCTTGGTCAATATCCATGTATTTGCGGGTCGCGCTCAACGGCCGGGTGATGAATCCCTTCATCGAATTGATTCTGTTGATTAGGGAATGGGCAATCCCGATTTCGTAAATCTCGTCGCGGTTCGCCGAGTCGATGGGTTTTAAAGGTAAAACGGCGATTGACGTTTTGCCGTCCGTTCTCGAATCCGTTTTTTGCCCAGAAAAAAGATAATAGCCGACACCGATTGCGCCGACGAGCAATGCGGCAATCGCATAGGCGGGGTACTTCGATTTGCTTTTAATGGTGGGACCTGTTGAGGCTAATTCGAGCTTGGAGGGCTGATTTTTGTCCGTTTCGTGGCGCCAGTCCGCCAGAGCGACGACTGCGCCGGAAGTCTTGGTTTCGGTTTGTCCGGCAACGCGCGAAAAATTTTGTATCGGTATCTGTTTTGCCTCTGAATGAATCGAGCTTTCTTCTGGTTCGGTTCTTTTTTCGATACGGCGCACTTCGGCGGAAAAGCGATAGCCGCGCCGCCGAAATGTTTCGATCAGGGGTTTGCCGTCTTTCCCTTCGCCCAAAGTCTTGCGCAAAAGATAGAGGTTCTGCGTCAAATTACCTTCTTCGACAATCGAATCCGGCCAAACCAACTTCATCAATTCGTCTTTTCCAAGGAGCTCACCCGGGCGTTCAACCAGAACCAAAAGCGTTTTAATGACCTTTGGCGCGAGCGAAATTTCCTGCTCATTTTGGTAAAGCATCAGGTGCACGGCATCGAGTCGAAAATTTTCAAACCCGTAAGTCGCTTTATGACGCAAGTTAGCCATCTTGATATTAAATTGAGGGACAATTGAAACTAAATCCAAAGACACGTCCGTAACCTCCGTTTATGTTGATAACGGAGCGGACAAATTATTTGCAAAACGGGCTGTCTAATAATGCGAATCTTGTAATCTGCACTCTAACGCAAAATCACAAAAGAAGAAAGCTATTTTGACATCGAACTCTCTATGCCTAACTCAAACTGAGAAATCTGTCTCAGGCGAGACAAGTTTCGAACTTTTAAAGGAGAAAGATCATGAGACTAAAAATCAGAACACTATCAACATTTGCATTGGTCGCTTTGACCATCAGTTTGTTTTCATTAACACAATCAGCATCGGCCGTCAGCGATTGCCAAAAGGTGAAAGGAAATCTAAGCGGCGGCGGAGGCAGCGGAACAATTACGCAAGGCGGAATACTCAATGGCACAACCCAGGCGGTTTTCACCAGCATGTTTACACCCACGCCCGACGCGACCACCTTTTCCTTCACCGATGACTTAACCATTACAACCGGCATAAGACCAAGAGGCGTCTTAAAGACCCATAACGTCGCTATCTTTGACGTGGCGAGGGGCGTGTTCAGTGCCATTGACCGAATTGACCCGAACGCTAGCACCGGACAATTCGCCGGGGCGACAGGTGTGCTTTACCTCAACGGCAAGACGCCTGATGGCGGAGCGACCATCCAGGCGGAAATTACGGGCGAAATCTGCTTTGCAAACTAAAGCTGCTTTTGCCCAGGGCTCGAAAGTGGCTTTTTAACTTGCCTGACATTTGCAACGGAGCGTGGTGAAAACCAACAAGCAGAGGGTTAGACCTATCCGCCATCTTTTATTTTTACTGATTGCGGCGGGCTATGTGGAATGTCGCCAACGACGTTTTCTGAATTTTGTGAAGCTGAGCTGCGGCAATTAGACAGATTGGGCCGGTAATGGTCGAAAAGCAAAGGCCGCGGTTCGAAAGGCCGCGTCTTTTTTTGTATAATCGGGAATTTACATGCCCAAAAGAACTGACATCCGCAAAATTCTCATTATTGGCTCGGGTCCGATTGTCATCGGCCAGGCTTGCGAATTCGATTATTCGGGGACGCAGGCTTGCCGATCGCTTAAAGAAGAAGGCTTCGAGGTCGTGCTCGTAAATTCAAACCCGGCGACGATCATGACCGATCCGGAGATTGCGGACCGCACGTATATCGAACCACTGACAGTGGAGACCGTGACCGCGATAATCGAAAAGGAACGGCCCGACGCATTGCTGCCCACCGTGGGCGGACAGACGGGGCTGAATCTTTCGGTCGAGCTGTTCGAACAGGGCGTTCTGGACAAATTCGGCGTCAAGCTGATCGGTGCAAATATCGAGGCTATCAAGGTCGGCGAAGACCGCGAGCTTTTCAAAAAAGCGATGGACGAGATCGGTATTCCGAGTGCTAGGGGCGGTTTTGCGCATACATGGGAAGAAGCGGAAAAGATCGTCGAAGAGATCGGTTATCCCGCGATCATTCGGCCAAGCTTTACGCTCGGCGGCACCGGCGGCGGCACGGCGTATAACCCAGAAGAATTTCAGGAGATAGCGAGAGGCGGGCTTGCGGCGTCGCCGAATTCGCAGATATTGATCGAAGAATCTATCATCGGCTGGAAGGAATATGAGCTTGAGGTGATGCGCGATCTGAATGATAACGTCGTCATTATCTGCTCTATCGAAAACTTCGACCCGATGGGCGTGCATACCGGCGATTCGATAACCGTTGCACCGGCACAGACGCTGACCGATGTCGAATACCAAAACCTGCGCGATATGTCTATAAAATGCATCCGGAAGGTTGGGGTTGAAACCGGCGGATCGAACATTCAATTTGCCGTGAATCCGGAAAACGGCGAAGTCCGGATAATTGAGATGAATCCGCGTGTGTCGCGATCGTCGGCACTCGCTTCAAAGGCAACGGGTTTTCCGATAGCGAAGATAGCCGCGAAGCTTGCGGTCGGCTATACTCTCGATGAGATACCGAACGACATCACCAAAAAAACTCCCGCGTCGTTTGAACCGACGATAGATTATGTCGTGACCAAGATCCCGAAATGGGCTTTCGAGAAGTTTCCGGGAGCCGAAGATGTACTCGGGACACAGATGAAATCGGTCGGGGAAGTGATGGCGATCGGGCGTACTTTTAAGGAAAGTTTATTTAAGGGGTTACGTTCGCTTGAGGCAGTTAAACCATTGCGTTTGCAGAATGTTCCAGATGCCGAATTGCAGCGGAAATTGGCAAGGCCGAATTCACAGAGATTTTCGTATATCACCTACGCCTTGCAGAACGATTATTCGATTGAAGAAGTGCATCGGCTGACGAAGATCGACCCATGGTTTCTGGACCAGCTCAAGCAGGTGATGGAACTGCAGGACGCTCTTGATGCTAAGCCTCTTGCCGATTACTCCGCCCATGAACTCCGGCTTGCGAAGGAATACGGTCTATCCGATAGACGCCTTTCGTTTCTTACTAATTCACCCGAGCTTGATGTGCGTAAGTATAGGATTGCATTAGGAATAACCCCTGTATACAAACGTGTTGATACTTGTGCCGCAGAGTTCGAATCGTTTACGCCTTATCTTTATTCGACGTATGAAGAAGAGTGCGAAGCCGCGCCGGGTACACAGAAAAAGATCATGATCCTTGGTTCGGGGCCGAACCGGATCGGGCAGGGCATCGAGTTCGATTACTGCTGCTGTCACGCGTCGTTTGCACTGCATGCCGCTGGTTTTGAGACCATCATGGTTAACTGCAATCCTGAAACGGTTTCGACCGATTACGATACATCCGACCGCCTGTATTTCGAGCCGCTAACGTTTGAGGACGTGATGAATATAGTCGATGTCGAAAAGCCGGATGGCGTAATTGTGCAGTTCGGCGGGCAGACGCCGCTTAATCTGGCCGACGGGCTGCACGCGGCCGGTGTGCCGATCATCGGGACTTCACCGGATTCTATTGATCTTGCCGAAGACAGAAAACGGTTCGGAGCATTGCTGGACGAGCTGAAAATTCCGTGTCCGGAGAATTCGAGTGTTACATCAGCCGACGAAGCTAAAGTTGTTGCAAATAAAATAGGTTACCCGATAATCGTGAGGCCAAGTTTTGTGCTTGGCGGACGTGCGATGGCGATAGTTTATGACGATGAATCACTCGAAGAATATATGCGCTCGGCGGTCGATGCGTCGCCGCAGAAGCCGATATTGATCGACAAGTTCCTTGAGCGGGCAGCGGAGATCGATGTCGATGCTCTGGCGGATGAAACGGCGGTCATCATCGCGGGAATTCAGGAACACATCGAGGAAGCGGGAATCCACTCGGGCGATTCGTCGAGCGTTCTGCCGGCACAGAAGATCGCGGCGGAGCATCTTGAAACGATCCAGCATTACACGCAGCTTTTGGCAAAAGCACTCAAGGTCGTAGGCCTGATGAACATTCAGTTCGCGATCCAGGATGATCGCGTTTATGTTCTGGAAGTAAACCCGAGAGCATCGCGAACAGTCCCGTTCGTCGCTAAAGCGACGGGCGTTCCTATCGCAAAGATCGCGTCCCGCGTCATGGCGGGCGAGCGGACACTGGCGGATTTCAATTTGCCGGACGTTTTGCAGGTGCCGAAAATCTTCGTCAAATCGCCGGTTTTTCCGTTCAAAAAATTCGCCGGCGTCGATCCGATACTGGGTCCGGAGATGCATTCGACCGGCGAAGTTATGGGTGTCGGAGCAAGCTTCGGCGAGGCCTACGGCAAGGCGATGGAAGGCGCCGGTCTGACACTGCCGCTGAGCGGAAAGGCATTTATTTCGGTGACTAATGCCGATAAAGGGCAGGCTGTCGTGCTCGCGCGGCGGCTGAACAAACTCGGTTTCCAACTCGTCGCGACCTACGGCACGGCGAACCGGCTCCGCGAAGTCGGCCTCGAATGCGAAAGTGTCTTCAAAGTAAACGAAGGCCGCCCGAACATCGCCGACCTCATCCGTCAGGGCGAGATATCGCTCATCATAAACACCCCTCTCGGCAAAACCTCCCACTACGACGAAAAAGCCATCCGCAAAGCCGCCCTCCAATTCAACGTCCCTTGCGTTACGACGATAACCGGTGCCGAGGCTCTCGTCGAGGCGATCTCCGCGAAGAAAAGCGAAGGCAAGATTGCAGTGAGGAGTTTGCAGGAGATTCACGAAACCCTTGAAAGAATTGAAAGCCGCATAGAGCGTAAAGGGTCGTGAATTGACGTTAAAACGATTTTGTCGCAGGGTGAAATGTCGTTCTAAAAATAAGAGATATGCTATTATCAGCAATGCTGAGGTTTGAATAATATGCAGGAAAATATTCAGGAAATATATCGGCAAAGTATCCTTCCATTGCCGGACGCCGAACAATTGAAACTCGCGACTTTGATTCTCGAAAAGGTTACGAAAAAAGACATTATCGGTGGCAAAGCCAGGAACAGGAGCAGCATCCGTGAGCTTTTCGGGAAAGGGCATAGTGACGACCCAAACGGAGCCGACAATGAAAAAATTGATGCCGACCTCGCTGCCGCTTATCTCGATACGCACGAAGACGAATAAAAATGTTTGTTGATACCTCAGGTATTTATTGTCTTTACAATCGAGATCAAAATGATCATAAAGCAGCAATCGACTTTTATGATTCGGCTCTTCGTCGTGTTATGACAAATTATGTCTTGGCCGAATATGTCGCTCTCGCTGATAAGCGAGGCTCTTCACGTCGCGACGCGATTGAATTCAGTCAGCGTGTATTGGATGACGAGGAGACTGAGCTGATCTGGGTTGATGAAGACCTCCATCGTCAAGCAGTCCAACTGTTGAGCCAACGGCGAGACAAAACATACTCGCTCTGTGATGCCATTTCGTTCATTGTCATGCGTAACATGGGTATTTCTGACGCCTTGACGACCGATAAGCATTTTTTGCAGGAAGGATTTGTCCGGTTGTTAAAACCTTGAAAGTCAGGAATCGTTGCCTAACGCGAGGGACAGGCGAGAGCGTAATGAAGAAAACGCTAAAAGAAATTCCTAAATTCAAGACCGAGGACGAGGAGCGTGAATTTTGGGCCACGCACGACTCGACCGATTACTTCGACTGGACCAAGGCTGAGCGGGTTGTTTTTCCAAATCTAAAACCCACAACTCGTACGATCTCGCTGCGTTTACCGAATTCTATGATTGACGGGCTAAAAGTAGCCGCAAACAAGCGGGATGTTCCTTATCAGTTTGATAAAGATGTTTCTTAAGGAACGATTGACGAAGAATTGAAAATTTCCTAGTTCGGCCGCGTTATCCTACAAAAAAAAGCCATCCGTGCAGCCGCTCGCCAATTCGGCGTCCCGTGCGGGCCGCTTATTATTCCTCTCGAAATATTGGCTCGTGAAGCAGTAAAGGACAATGACGATAATCTAACGTTATGAAGAAACAATTATTTGGATTCTCGGTTCTGATGTGTTGCTTTTGCAATGTACAAGCGGCGGTGCTCATCTATAAAGCCGAAGCGACGGTCGATCAAGGCGAAAAGCAAGTCGTTTTAGGTGCATTTGACGCCTCTAGGTATCGGCAAATTCGAATTGCGGTATTTGCAACGACAAATACTGAGATTAAGATAATCGCTAAGGAAGAAGCTCGAACCCGATTGATGATAGCTCAGAGAGAATTAAAGAGATACGAAGGCTTGTATCAAAGCGGTATAACCTCGAAAAGCGAATATGACCGATATGTCGAAGATGTTCGCAGTGCCCAGGACGCTTCGAATCGTGCCGAAAATATTGCAGGCACTTCGGCGTCAGTCTATGGGATTGAGGGATTGGATACGTTATGGCTAGCGGGGGCATCGAACGAAAGGAATCTGAATTTTATGAGTGTAATCGAAGTTCCCCCACCGCGAATCCAGGTAACAGTAGGTGGTCGCGGAAAGTATCGGCTATATGTGTGGGCACTGTGAAATGATTCTTACATACTAGGCCATAAGGCGAGCAGGCATGCCGAAAAATTAAAAAAAGATACCGGTTTTTAAGACCGAGGACCAGGAACGCGAGTTCTGGG
>JAYSON010000204.1:0-34520 GCA_043722725.1 Chloracidobacterium sp. | reverse complement strand
ATCTCGAAAACCTGCTGGGCCACATTCGCTATGCTTTCTTTTACATCGTTTGCGGATTTGCCGCCGCGTCTGCACAGATCGTGATGGGCCCAGACTCTATTATTCCAATGCTTGGAGCGTCCGGAGCGATCTCGGGCGTACTTGGCGGCTATGTTTTGTTATTCCCGAAACGTCAGGTGCGAGCTCTCATCTTCAACTTTTTGACGACGGTCCCGGCCTTCGTGGCAATCGGTATTTGGATCGGCTACCAATTGATAGTCGGTTATCTTACACCCGCAGGAACTGGCGGTGTTGCGTACGCTGCACACATTGGCGGATTCATCGCCGGCGTCGCGCTGATCAAGGTTTTTGCTCTCGGAAGGCAGGTATAGAGAATTCTCGCTGCATTATGAATTGGTTTTTTAGCCTCAATGAAGCCGGTATTGACTGAGTTTCAGGATGCGAAAAAGTCCTTTCCGGCACTTAGAATGCCCCTTGAATAACGGTGATAGCGTCTTCTTGTCAGCTCTGTCAAAATTATCGGAATCCGGTCGATTTTCTTGCCCGTCAATTTCAACCGGTTTTCAAGATGTATCATCTGCTCCTTAATCTCTCTCTCAGCTTCTGGTAGGGCAACCTCAATCTTTTTCCCTAGCCCTAGAGAAGGGAAATCTTCGATGTAATTCTTTACTATACCGAGAGTTTGCAACTGGCGGGCATGAATGTCCAGCGCTTTCGAAAAACGCTCACGTCCTTCGCTACTCCAATTAAGACCAATCTGCTGGGTGGCATGCTGTCGATACCTGATCAATGGCGTTTCAATGAAACGGATCTCCGCCGAAACAGAAATGACAAGAGCGATCCAGAAGTCGTGGATAAGATTCGGAATTTGCTGAGGTATAGGCAGAAAATCGTTCGTGAAACGTGAGCGAAACGCCGCGGTAGCGCCGGTTACAACATTTCCTTTCAAAAGGGTCTTGTAAAATTCCCGGAAAACTGCTTTGGCACGTATCTTTCCCTTGAAAGTGTAGTCCCACAACCTGCCATTTAACGACTCCATCCGCTCGCCCGCTAGTTCCGCGTCAGAGAAAACAAGTCCGATGGAATCCGATCCGGCAAAAACACGTTCGAACGTTGCAATTTTTTCGCGCATCCACACATCGTCCTGGTCGGATAGAAAGATCAGGTCGCCTTTGCAGCGTCTTATCGTTTTCTCAAAATTTCGCGTCGAGCCGAGATTTTTTTTGTTTACCTCAAGATGTACCGGAAACGGAGAATGGCGAGCAAATCGTTCAATGAGGGAAACTGTTCTGTCGGTCGAAACGTCGTCGCCGATGACAAGTTCGTCCGGTAGAACGGTTTGTGTGAGAAAACTGTCGAGCTGTTCTTCCAGAAACTCTGCGCCATTGTAAGTGCAAAGGGCGATCGATTTCTTGAATGGGCATTTTGACGGTCCTTCCATCAGAGATACCTCGATGTTGGTATTTGGCGGTTATTATCTGATCGCATTTCGAAGAATGCCGTCGATTTGCCGGCATGACGTCTCCGACGAAAATTTTGATCTGATTTTGACGGCGGCCATTTTTCCGGCTCGTTCGAGCGCGTCTTTGTCACTTCGAAAAAACGAGATTTTCTCGCAAAACGCATCAACATCACCGTAAGGAACTATTGCCCCAGCATCGTTTTCAACGAATTCCGGCATACCGCCGGAATTTTCGAAGCAAATCACGGGCTTTGACAAAGAAGCCGCTTCGAGACATACGAGCGGAAACGGGTCTTCGCGCGATGTCAGGGCAAAAATGTCAATCGCGGCGAAAAATTTCAGCGGTTCATTCGTGACTCCCGTAATAATGACCCTGTTATTCAGGTTAAGTCTCTCAAAATCATATTGCAACCGCTCATATTCAGGGTCCGTAGGTTTTCCGCCAACCCAAATGAAATAAATATCTGTGTGTTGCAATACTGTTTTCGCAGCGATCTGCAAAAACAAATCTGCGGCTTTTCGCCATTCAATGGTTCCGCCGCCGCCGACGACAAAAGCGGATTCGGGAATTCCAAGACTCTCTTTTACCGCACAGATGTCATACGCTCCATCGGCAGAAGAGACTGAAAACTCATATACTAAATGCGATTCTTTCTCGATGCCGAATGCCGAAAGCATCACTTGGACCGCACCACAGGGGACGATAAAGTGATCCACGCTGCCGGAAAGCTCAACAAACCGGTTCCCAGGGAAAAATGATGTAATTATATACTTCAGTTCATGGAGCCAGCAGATCGTTTTGGCTGATTTTCTCTTGAACAATTCCAGATATTCCATTGTGGCGACGGTATTTCCGATAACGAGATCGTAACTAACCCGTAGCCTGGGGAGTCTTGGCGGGATCGATACTTGTCCGAATCGTAATTTCTTATTAAGCTTTCTAATGACGAGACGCAAAATCGATGGCTCGGGCACGACAAAAACGTTCGCAACGCTGCGATATTCCGCTTCAAGTTCACCGCCGAGCAGCAACAGCAAATCAACGTGGATTTCAGGATCATTGGCCTTCAGCCACCGCAAAAAATGCATGAGAACCATGGGAGCCCCAGTGCGGGTCGCTTCATGGCCGATAAAAAGAACTCTCTTCATTGGTGGATTTAACTGCGCGAGGTGATGGCTAGTCCGGTGAACATAGAGTTTCCGAAATTGTCGAATTTCTCCGGCTTTTTGTCAGTCTTGATAAGCAGCACATAAACAGGAAACAAGACGACTCTGAAAAACGACCGCATAATGCGGTTCATTTTTGCGAATGTAACCCAAAGGCCGATCATCTGCGCAAGCGACATGTTCCATCCGCCAAGTGCCTCAATTTTGATCTCTTTGAAACCAGCGTTTCTGAGATGTCGCTCAATTGAATAGGGCGTGTAGCGGTACTCGTCATACGGCACTTCGTGTAAGTTCCAGATAAAAGGCACAGTCGCAAAAAACCTGCCGCTTGGTTTTAGAATCCGCGCAATTTCGGTCAAAATCTGATCGGGCTCCGGATAATGCTCGAGGAACTCGGTTACCATTACACAATCGACGCTGGCGTCGTCCAAAGGGATCCGCGTTCCGCTCCATTTTAAGTCTGGTTCAACCAGACCATAATATGTAGGTTGTTCGAGATCCATCCCGATATATTTTTCTACTTTCGGGTTTGATTCCACCATATTCCTATACGGCATAAAGCCGCAGCCGACATCCAGCACGGTTCCGTAAAAGTCTCCAACCGCTTCCCGTACGCTCTTCAGGATGCCATTGCGCACGGTATAAATAAGCATGTTTTTCGGCCGCAGACGGACCGAAATAAAGTCTTCACGAATTTGCCTTGACAAGCTTCTCATTCGATGATCTGCCAATCCGAATTTATCTGAACGAAACCGTAATCCGTGTATGCCGAAAGTTCCGAGCCTGTGTCTATGACGTTAAATGCACATATATCGAACAGTTCATGAACTATCTCGCCACTAGGATGGAATATTTGCACCAGAAAGGAATAATTGTTCGGGGCTATAAAATTTCCAGGAATCCGAAACTTTAAATGAAAATCACCTATGTTACGCGGCAGCAATTGCTCGAAGGATTTGTGTTCGGTAAATACTCTCTGTTTGTATTTGTTTAGCAATGCTACGCACAAAAGAGAGCCTCGCTTTATTCGCTCGATATTTATCTTGAGTTCCAAAAACAAGTCTTTATCATAAGGTATTTCGGTGGTGCGTGAGCCGTCCTCGCTTGAGAGAAATGCCTCAGTTATATGCATCCCCCGTGTTTCGTCAAACTGCTCAAGCTTGAAGTGTTCCGACGCCTCACTCAGTCCAACGTAATCGTTAACTGTATCCTGAATGTTGCCATACGATACCAGTTTTCCCTTGTGCAGCAACAGTCCTTTTCTACAGATCTGAGCCAGACTGCCCAGATTGTGGCTGACAAACAAAACTGTTCGTCCGGATTTGCTAACCTCTTCCATTTTTCCGAGACATTTTTTTTGGAACTCCGTGTCACCCACAGCCAGCACTTCGTCAACGATCAGGATCTCCGGTTCGAGATGCGCGGCTACCGAAAAAGCCAGTCGCATATACATTCCGCTCGAATAGTGTTTAACGGGCGTGTCGAGAAATTCTTCAATCTCGGAAAACGCGACGATCTCGTCGAATTTTTTCTCGATCTCGATTCTCTTCATGCCAAGGATCGCTCCGTTCAAAAAGATGTTTTCACGGCCAGTCAACTCGTTATGAAAACCGGTACCGACCTCTAGCAGACTGCCGACGCGGCCGTGTATTTCCGCTTTTCCATTCGTCGGCTTAGTAATACGGGAAAGAATTTTCAAAAGGGTGGATTTGCCCGCGCCATTGCGTCCGATGATGCCGAGCGTTTCACCGTCACTGACAGCAAAATTTACATCGCGCAAAGCCCAGAACTCTGTTTTTTTCCTTAATGTCCCCTTGCGAAAAAAGCCCGTGACCATATCCCGCACCGAATTAGATTGTTTCTCGCCAAGGTGGTAGAGCTTTGATAAATTTTCGACTTTTACTACGTTCGTCATACAGCTTAAATCAGATCCGCAAAGTCATCTTCCATCTTCTTAAATACGAATAATGAAAAGATAGTGGTAGCCGCAACGGACAACGCTGATATCCCGATAATCGGCCAGTTAAATTCTGTCCCAAACAGAGAGGCTCTCAGCCCATCAAGTATTCCGGTGAGCGGGTTAATCGCAAAAGCGAGCCTCCATCTTTCGGACAACAGCGTCGCTGGATAAAAGATCGGCGAAGCGATCATCCAGACCTGTAAAATAAACGGCAATGCGTGTTTCACATCGCGAAACCGCACATTCAACGCCGAGAAAAGCGTGCCAAATGCGAGGGTTTGAATAATAGCAAGAACAAGAAAAACCGGAACAAGCACGATCTGCCATGTCACGCCCGTACCAAAATACAGCATCATAAGAACCAAAATTAACAGGCTGAAAAGCAAATCGAACAGTCCGGCAAGAGCGGCCGCAACGGGCATTATAAGTCGTGGAAAATAGACTTTTGTAACAAGATTTTGGTTGCTGACGAAGCTGTTGCTGGCCATTGTAGACGATGTTTGGACGAACAACCAGATCATCAATCCGCTTAAGGCAAACAAAGGATACGGTACCGCCTGGGTATCAAAACGGGCAAATGAGCTAAAAATGACGGTAAATATTGCCGTAGTTAAAACCGGTTGGAGCACGGCCCAAAGTACGCCGATTGCTGTCTGCTTATATCGGATCTTTACGTCACGCCACGTCAGAAAATAAAGCAACTCACGGTACAACCATAGCCCTTTAAGATCAATGTGGAACCAAGCGCCGTGCGGCCTTATATGTGTAATGTCTTCACGTTCGACTAAATTCATTTTTTCCCGACTATTTTGATGCCGAGCAGAAATTTCACCACCCGGTTGAAAGTAAGCAGTTTTCGCACGGGATGCGGTAAAGGCTCGACCAGCCTTTCAAGAATCCTAAATGGAAACGTCGGGAGAAGGACGAAATATCCGAAAAACGGGACGTAAATTCGCGTGTTTGAAAAGCCAGTTTTTCTGAATATGAGGTCTAGTTCGCGAACTGTATATTCTTTTAAATGCAGTCCGGTTGCCACTGCATCGAAACTTCTCGAAACGTCGTGTGGGCCGCTCAGACGATTAGGCGTGACGCAAAAATAAACGCCGCCAGGCTTCAATGCCTCATAAACATTCTGTAATTGCTTCAGAGAGTCGTCCGGATGCAAATGTTCCATTAACTGATTGCTGTAAGCGATATCAACGCTTTCCGGCGGTAAGGCAATACTGCTCCCATCCGACAAAATCAGTTCAAAGTTCGCGGGGGCATCCAATTTTTTTGTAATTTCCGTCGATACGTCAATTGCATAAACCTTTTTTACCTGTTTAGCGATCTCAAGCGAGACTACGCAATCACCGGGACCGATCTCCAGAAATATGCTTTCCTTACGGAGAAAAGGTTGCAGATTGAAAACTTCCTTTGCCGATCGCTTCCTGTGTTCATTAACTTCCACATCATCCATCATCGGATGATGCGGAACCTGTCTGAACAGCTCATCGTATGCCCAGGTATAAAGATTTGCCCGTTCTTCCGTTGTAGAGTTTCGCAAACGGCCGGCAATCCGTTTTTCTATTTCATAATGCTCTAAAATCTGAGCTGAAGTTTGTTTTTCCATCTTTTATACACAACTCCGAGCTGCTGTATTTCAGAACTTGCTTCTTGCGCCGCCGGTCGCGCAAAAATTTGTGAACCGGAAGCGGAAGCAGGAGCCTAGCCAAAATCTCTGCAAGTTCGAGAGGCGATTTCGAACCGCTCCAGTTTTCGAGCAGCATTTTTATTGCGGCTTTTTTTTTATACTGACGCAGAAAATTGGCAACTGAGAGAAATTTTAGCCTTTTTTGCGTTGTTCTAAGCTGTTCCGGTTTAATGCCGATCTCCGCCGCGACCCTGTTTTGTGCGGCCAGCCATTCGTCTAACATCGCTCCGTAATCGCGGCTAGTGTTATAAGAGTGCTGCCGCCAAGAAATCAAAACGTCATCTGACACCGCAAACTTACCCCTGACCGCAAGCCGCAGGTAAAGCTCATAATCTTCAAGAATAGCATTTTCGTTCCAGCTCATACCGTTCAGGGCGGCCGATCTAAAAACGACGCCCGACGTTACAGGCACTACACCGTTCAAAAGATTCTGAAGAACATCGCCGTCCGAGTATCGCTTCCAGTCTTTGGTGCAATCTATGATCCGGTCGTGCTCGTCGATCAAAAACGCATGCCCAAATGCCATAACGGAATCTTTGCGATCACTAAGAAGATTGATTCGTTGTTCCAGATACGCGGGCCGCCATGTGTCGTCCGAACCGATATACGCGAAAAACTCGGCGTCCGAAATGGACAACGCCTGATTTAAAGTCGCCGATAGTCCTCGATTCTCGCGTTTGATAAATTCGTATTCAAACGGGCAATCCGGCAGCGTGCGCTCGATAATATAGACGGATTCGTCTTTTGATCCGTCGTCTATTACAATCAACTTTTTTGGCGGGAGAGTTTGTGCAAAAACAGAGCGCAGCGTCCGTTCGATAAAAGGTGCATGATTGTATGACGGAACTACGACGGTAACATCGTGCATCCTTCCAATTGTAGAGTTCCGCCATCAAACCGCAAATACGTTGAATGAGAATACTGCATTTTCTTGATACATTAAACCGCGGCGGGGCCGAGACGCTGGTTCTCGACGTTTGCCGCAATGCAGGCTCGGCCGGTTTTGATCTTGATTTTGCAACATCGGGCGGTGGTCCGTTATTGGTGGACTTCGAGCGATCGGGCGTGGATCTTTTCCACCTCAAACGCCGACTGCCATTCGATCCTGTTCTTATTTCCGGCCTCCGAAAGCTCATTCGCGATAGAAACATAGATATTATTCACACGCATCAGGCCGTTGACGCTCTTCACGCTCTTGCCGCCGCTACTGGTCGGCCGACCCGCGTGGTTCTTACACATCACGGTATTATTCCCGACAGGAAAAATCGTCTTGCACTTCGTTTTTTGATTCCGCGGGTTGCTCATAATATCGTCGTCGGCAAGTCGGTGAAAAAAGATTACGAAGCTGAACTAGAGCTTCAGTTTCCAACTAAGACTTCCGTCATCTATAACGGCGTTGACCCCAAAAGGCTGGCTCCGAGCGGCCGCGATTTTCGTGCCGAGCTCGGCATCTCTACGGCTGCTCCGCTGATCGGCATGATCGGCAACTTTTATCCCGAAGCCCGTAAGGATCAAATGACCTTATGCCGAGCCTTACCCAAAGTCCTGGCCGAATTCCCGGACGCGCACTGCGTCTTCGCCGGGCAAACGATGGCCGGAGCCGAATCTAAGCTCGCTGAATGCGTGAAATTTTGCCGTGAAAACGAAATCGACGGTAATGTAAGTTTTCTCGGGGGCCGCAACGATGTACCCGACATATTGTCGGCACTCGATGTTTTTGTCTTTTCGTCCTTCAAAGAAGGCCTGCCTATCGCGGTCAATGAGGCAATGCTGGCGGGCGTTCCGATAATTGTGTCCGACATCGAACCACTGCTTGAGGCAACGGCGAATGGTGAGTACGGCAAAGTTTTTCCGGTCAAAAACGCCGAAACTCTGAGCGATAAGATTCTGAAATTGTTACGTGACGACGATCTGCGCCAAAGCTTGGCCGAAAAAGCTTTTCAATATGCCAGCGAAAATTTCAGTATCGAGGCACATCTCCGCGAACTGAAAAAACTTTACCAATCGCTGCTTGAAAGTGGCGAAAAAAAAGGCCTGTGATCAGACTTTTGTCCGGTCACAGGCTAAAAAGGCGGGGAGGGAAATTGCTATTGCCGCTGAAATTCCGGAGTGCCCAAAACGAGGCTCACCACCTTGAAAATCTCGGGATTGCCGCTTGGAGCCAGCAACTTGGCCTGCCGGTTCCCCAAGCCTCGCTTTCGCTTTCCGCCGGCCATGTCCGTTGCCGCCATTTCGGTATTATCCGGCTCACTCGGCGGCTTTACGTCAGGCAGCGGCTGCTCAACCTGTTTTAGCAGTGTCGCCTTCGATGCAGCCGAGATGTCGTTGTCCAAAACTCCGGCTATCGTCTTGTCGAGTATTCCCGCCTTATTGCTTGCGTCAAAGCGTTTCAGATCTACGCGTGTTCCGGGAATCTGATTGCTTGCCAGGGCGACGGCAAAATTCAGTCTTTCCAGCAGAGCTCCGGTGTTGACCCAGTCTTCGGCCGTGTCGGGATAGCCGGTCGGGGCCTGATATCCGTACGGTACTTCGCCTTGCTTGTTTAGCATCGCAAGCACAGCCGGGCCCGAATTCGTTTCCGCGCCGATCGTGCGAATGGCCGAAACCGCAAGTTCGAACGGTGTTTTGATCTTCGCCCGGTAATTCTCCGGTGCGAAAAACTCTTTATCCGTGAACATTGCCTTCAGCGTCGTTTTTATATCGCCGTTGGATTTGCTGAAGGCGGCGGCGATGCGTCCGACAAGAGCATCGCTCGGATTGTCGTTGACAAACTTTACGACAAGCTTGCGGGCGATGAATTTTGCGGTCGCCGGACTCTTGACGAGTATGTCCAACACTTTCAACCCGTCTTTTACGCCGCCTTCATCCACCTTTTGGCCGAGCACCATTTTGGCGTCTTTGTCGTGCCATTTTTCATTGAAATAGAATGTGCCGCTTTCTGTGCCGTCCGGAACACCCGCCTGTCGCTCCAATCGGGCAAGCCGCTGATCCTCGTTTCCCTGAATCATGCTGGCCGCAGCCCGCCTGTAACCGCGTGCATCGGCGATCGTCCAACCTGTAAAAGCTCTTGCCACTTCTACGATATCTTTCTGGGAATAGCCGGAATCAACGCCAAGCGTGTGCAGTTCCATAAGCTCGCGTGCGTAGTTCTCGTTAATACCGCGTTTCGCACGCTGGCCAACAGCCTGCGCACGCTTTACGCGCTGATCGACTTGCTCATCGGTCAAGCCTTGGCGTTCCTTAATTCGCTCACGCACCTGCGGGCTCAGGTTGCCGCTGCGTAGCTGCTGCTGAAGCTTGCCGTTTCCTTGATTGACGGCCTGAGCGTTTGGCGACACGGACTCAAAATTATCTAGAAAGAAGAGCATTGCCGGGTGCTGTGCCGTCCCGACCAAAAGGTCCTTAAAATTTCCGAGTGCATTCTTTCGCAAAACGTCCCGTTCGTAGCTGGGAATGTACCAGCGAACCGCATTCTTCCCAGAAAAAACGTTGAAATGATTCTGCCAAAAATCTACCATCACTTCCTGTAATTGACGCTCGGAATAGACGGCGCGGAGCACGCGGTTTGCCACGATCTGCGGTACAAGCTGATTCGCGGGCTTGAGATCGTAATCGCGGTAATGCGCCTGTAGTTTCTCGCGGCGTTCACGCTGCTCGTCATCGTTAATTCCTTTTTTTCCGCTGTCTTCGGGCATTTTCTCGCCGTTCATCTGGGCTGATTCTTTACGCTTTTGCGCGTCGGCAATTGCCTGCCGACCACCCTCCAGTTGTCGAAGCAAGGCACCCGGATTCGGATACTTTGCAAATAAATCGGCAGTCGTCATCTTAAAAATTTCAAGGCCTTTAACCTTATTTTCAGCGACCGAATCATCGATAGCGGAACCGGTAAGCTGTGCATCAATGTACTTTTGCAGCCCAATAGCTTTTACCTTCCCGACGTCGCCGGGGCGCGCGCCAAAACCGAGCCGGTTCAATACGTGAATCACCTTCTGATCCTCCGTAAGCGGTTTCTTTTCACCCGTAATGTCCGCCGACAGAGCCAGTACGGGAGCGAACATCGCAAAAATCGCCGAAGATGCTGTAATTCGAACCACCCACCCGGAAATCTGTTTCATCATTTAATACCTCGTAAATTCAAAATAATATTCGGTTTATGTAATGACATCCACTAACTTAGACGCTCGCAAATTGCCGTTAGGCGAAAAATATCCTTTCCTTTCATCAACGATGACAGATCCGTGTATGACCGCAGGTCACGTTTACGCTATCGGGCGCGAATGCATTGTCCGGCCACACGCATGCAACAAATTTGTCACCGATCACATCTAATGTGTCGTGTTATCGTAATTTTTGCGTTAAAATCTCAATACAGTCGTAAATTATTAAACGAAGATGAAACATACCAGGTTTTCAAGTTTGTTCGCTTTGATAGCAGGATTGGTTCTCGCGGCCTCGGTTGCCGCTCAAGGCGAAAGCTTCAGCAGTCCGGATGTTGAATACGGCTTTGAGCTTCCGGATGCTAAATGGAAGATGACCGTCAAGCCCTCCGCGACGACGCCGAACGTTGAATTTGTCTACGTCGAGCGCAATGACGGGCACCTTGAAGTTCGCAAACTCAATGTGCCGAACAAAGCGATCGTGACGGACATAATCCGCGATGAAGAGCAGAAACTGCAGTTTCAGCCGGGCTATGTAGCCGGCAAAGAGGAACCTTTCGGCGGATTTTTGAACGGAACGGTATTCAATTTTGAATTCGTCCGCGCCGGTCGCCCAATGGTTGGACGATTCTATTTTCTGAAAGCAAGCGACAATACAATATACGTTCTCCGATTCACGGGCTTCCGCGATAAACTCCGCTCTATTCGAAATCAAACCGATTCGATCGCAAGAACATTCGTCTTGAAGAAAAAATAGAGACCGAATTTTGTCGATTCAAGAAAAAGATACCGCTCCCGGTGTCTTTTTCTTTTGTTTTATTATTTAGATCGCGATTATGCGAGTTTTCGCTCCAAAAGGCACGATATAGCCGCATTTGGCTGCATTGATCGTCGTTAAAGCCTCATCCAACGATGAATTTTTTTGCATTCGCATTGCCCGCGTTCCATTTTCGTCAAGTGAAGTAAAAATTTGAACATCAAATCTCTCGGTTTTCGTCAACAAACTCCATGCCGTTTGCCCGTTTACCTGATAACTTTCGCACAGTTTTTCCGCCAAAGACTCACTGTTCTTTGCTTCGAACCAATTCATAAAATCTCTGCGTCCTAAACCGTCAACACATTCCGCGAGAAGAACTATCGTTCCGCCATCTATACATGCGTGCGACGCGGTTTCCAGAGTTTTGTGAGCCTGTACCATGTTAATATCGTGCGGAAAACCGCCGCAGCTTACGATTACAATTTCGCGTTTTTCCGCAATTTCAATGCTACGGTGTGCGGCGTAGGCGTCGCACGCCGCACGATGCGATGTAATCCAATTCCCGCAGAAAAGATCGACCGCCTCACCCGCGTCGTTAACGATCGTGCTGATGCAAAACGCCGGGTTAACCTTCGCGACTACTTCAACAAAGGCTTCGTGAACCGCGTTTCCATCCAGCAAACCGGTATCGACGCCTTCGCGACGTGACATTGTTTCACAATCGAATGCCTGTTTGTGTGTTTGCGATATCGTCTTCGAAGACGCAAGGCCCGGACAGACTAGCTTCCGGCCGCCGGTAAAACCGGCAAAGTAATGAAATGTGACGCCGCCGATCAATATCACATGGTCGTGTTCGATCAACGCACGGTTTAGCTCAACCGGAATTCCGCCCGACGTTTCGCCAAGCCGCACGATCTGCGTAATATCACGCGGCCCGTGATTCAAAGTCTTTATCCGCTGGGCGATAAATGGAGTAAGGATTGTTTGCTTTTCGGCTTCCGTGACCGGCCGGTGAATGCCTGTCGCAAAAATAATGTTGATCTCAAAGGGCGTTGTGCCGTTGGCAATAAGGCGGCGAACGAGAATGTTTACGATCTCCCCGCACGCGGTTTGACGCGTCGCATCAGGGACAACTATGAGAACAGTTTCGCCGGGATTTATTATCTCTTCAATCGTTTTCGAATCTATGGGGTTATCGAGCTTTTCACCAATCCCCACGTCCGTAAGGGGCAGCTGCGTTACGTCGGTCTTTCCCAATATCTCAAAGCGGCTTTCGTCATAACTGAAAGGTATTGAAGAATTTCCATATTTAAGATTAATTTGCGTCATCTGAAAAGAAGATTAGAGCCAGTCTCCAGCAAAGCCGCGAAGTAAGCAAAGGGGGAATGGATCGGAGCACATTCGCAAACGTGCAGCGAGTTGCAAGATCTTCTTTCGCTACCTTTGCGAGCTTAGCGGTCTTTGCGTGAGATTCTTAAGGTCGCTGCTTTCGAAAACGCCCGCGACCATTTGTTTCAGCCGTCTACTGCGTAAATGCGTTTTTGTGCTTTACGGCCGGTTCAAAGCATTTTGTACCCGTCTCACAGATATACACAGCCTCGGTTTCCAGGTTCAGCGTCTCCATTTGAATCGTCAAATGATTGATCTCGAAACCGGCATGCAATTTGTCGCGCACCGCTACCAAAAGGTCCGAATGAACCACCGATTCATCGTGGCTGATATGCACCGAAAGTGCATCGATGCCTGATGATATTGTCCAAATATGCAGGTCGTGAATTCCCTTAACTCCATTGGTCGCCTTGATTGCCTCTTCCACAGCAGAAAGATTAATGTGCGAAGGCGTACCTTCGAGCAGGACGTTAACGGACTCGAGTATCAATCTCCACGCACCAACGATAATGATCGCGCTGATCAAAACGCTGCTCAATGCATCTGCCCACATCCAACCAAGACTCAGAATCAGAATGCCGGCCACGATTGCGGCGACAGAGCCGAGCAGATCGCCCATAACATGAAGAAAGGCTCCACGCATGTTCAGATCGTGCTTATGGCCGGAGTGAAGCAGAAAGGCCGAAATAATATTTACGCCAAGCCCGCCGCCGGCGATCAAAAGCAGTGGAAAACCTTTAATTTCTGGTGGAGACTGCCACCGTGCGACTGCTTCGTAGATGATCCAGAGCGACAGCAATGCCAAAGCTATGCCATTTATAAACGCGGCAAGAATTTCCAGGCGATAATAGCCGTAGGTTTTCTTCGATGTCGCCGGTCTGGACGCGAACCAAATCGCAAACAACGTCAGCGAAAGGGCAGCGACGTCCGTAAACATGTGGCCCGCATCGGCAAGGAGCGCAAGCGAATTGGTGAACCACCCGCCGACCGCCTCTGCGATCATATAAACGAACGTCAGTCCCAAAGCGATTTTCAGCCCCATCAGGCTGTCTTGCGAACGTGTAGAATGTGTATGTTCGTGAGCCGTCGTCGTAATCAACTCCTCTTCCAGATTCTAGAATCGCCGCAAAATTTTGGACGAGCGCAGTGATAAAACGAATCCAGCACGATTACCGCCGTCATCGCCGAATTCGACCGCGACCTCGGAAAGCGGCGTCGATATCTGTAGCCGGAAGGATCCGTCCGACCCGGCATAGACCTGATTGCCCTGCGATTTTACCTGCAAACCCGGCTGCGTCTTTCCGCTGATAATGTAAACGTTTCCGCCTACGCGTTCCACCTGCCAACCCGTCACTTCGATCGCTTTGCTCGTTTCACGTTTTACAACGGTAAATTTCCATGGCTCGCTCCAGTCGCTTATCTGACCGGACTGGGACGTACTTTTCAGCCGCCAATAATATGTTCCAGGCGAAAGCCCGGCAAGCCGAAAGTCACGCGTCGTAAGACCGTTACGATCAACTAAAATCGCGTCCGAAGCAAAGAAGGAGGACCGCGAGACCTGAAGGTAAAAGCCGGAAATTGCACCGGCACTGTCTTCCTGCCAAGCAAATGAAACGCCGGCACCCGCACCAGCAGCGTCGACAAGCTGCGCCATATTTCCGGGTGAGACATGCCGGGGCGGAGGCAGGAGGGTTTCTTTCGAAGCGATCTTACCGTTGTTGAGAGCGGCAAATTCATTCTCGATTATGGTTGTTTTCGCGCCGCCGACCGTCGTTTCCACACCTCCGCGGCTGACACGGATCTCCGCGCCCGTGCCCTGTGCATCCGTATTGAAGCTGGCATCGGTCTGAGGACGGAGCTGCGTTTCCGAATCCTGCATTTCGACGATGTTTTTTGCATTCTCCGGCTGCTGGTCGGTCCGCACGTTCAATTGACCATCATCGAGCGAAACACGTACGTTGTTGCCGCCGAAAAGCGATGAATTATCGCGGATAACGACGGTACTGTTCGGCCGGACTGTATAAACTGAGCCATCAATCATTTGTACGATCGCCCTTCCATCAGCCTGCGTCTGGATAGTGTCACCGGCGGCAATGTAAGTTTCCTTGGTCACGATAATGGTTTCACGGGTGGCCGAACGCGTGATGCGCACATCGCCTTCGAATGAGATGATTCGGGCCGCATTCTTCGGAATATCGGATTGATTCTCCGGCACGAACCAGTTGTTCTTGATCGCCCACCAGCCACCACCAACAACCGCGACCACGACGCACAAAAAAATGATCAGGCCGGTAATAGTACTCTTCCGGATCTTCCACCATTCGACGTAGATTTTGCGGTACTTGCTTTCCATTAAGGATCAGTCGGTGTGGATTTCGCCGCCGTCTTCGTTTTCTTCAACAACATTTTGGCCGGACGGCGGAAAGATCAGAGAGATAACAATAGAGAGAACGATAGACAGGACGACCGCGCCGAGCGAGATGTTGATCACCATTTGCTCGAACTCGTGATTCTTGTAGCGATGCAGAAAGTCGGCAAATGCAGACCCGTCGGTGCCCATAATCATTATCAGGCCTTCGGCGATGAGAGGCAAGAGCATCTTTGCACCAATAAATGTTAAAACAAACGCGAGACCATACTTTAAAAAATGAAAACGATCGGCAAGATCGGCAAGCAGGAAGAAGAATGTTCGAAGCCCAAGGATCGCAAAAATGTTGGATGTGTACACTATGAAGCGGTCGGTCGTGATGCCAAATATCGCCGGTATCGAATCGACTGCAAACACAAGATCGGTGAATTCCACAACGATCAAAACAAGGAGCAGGAGCGTTCCGGTTCTTACACCGTCTTTGATAACAAAGAACTTATCGCCATCGTAATGTTTCGAAATACGAACATATCTAGTGGTCAATCTTACAATCGCGCTTTCGTGCGGCTCGAAATTATTGTCGTTGTTCTGAAACATTTTCAGGCCCGTGTACACAAGAAATGCCCCGAAAATGTAGATCACCCAATGAAACCGTTCGACCAATTCGGCACCCGCGAATATCATTATCATGCGCATTACGAGCGCGCCCATAATCCCCCAAAACAAAACGCGGTGCTGGTATTTCTTGGGAACTTTGAAAAAAGTGAAGATCAAAAGAAAGACGAATAAATTATCGACAGAAAGCGAAAGCTCGATGAGATAACCGGTCAAAAACAGCTTCGCCTGAGCGAGTGCCAGATCCCAATCGTTGTAATGCGTGCCGACCTGCCAGTAAATAAAAAGGTTGAAAAGCAGAGCCAGCGACACCCACACCACGCTCCACCCGATTGTTTCCTTCCGGCTCGGAACGTGCGCGGTTCGATTGACGATACCGATATCCACAAAAAGTGCGATCAAAACGACCGCATAAAAAAAGATCCATACCCAAAACGGATGTTCTATTGATGTCATAAATGAACCGCAGCGTCCTTCGATCTATTCAACAAATTTTCGATTAGCCCTACAATTTCTCCAAGGCCAAGCGTATCAACTTGCGAAAAATCATTCAATTTGTCACTGTCGACGTCCAAAACGCCGAAAACTTCGCCGCCGCAGCCGAACATCGGTAGAACGATCTCGGATTTTGAAGCCGAATGGCATTCGATGTGGCCGGGAAACTCATCAACATTTGGCACAATGATCGTTTCGCGTTTCGTATATGCGTGTCCGCAGACACCCCGGTCAAAGTTGATACGGGTGCAGGCAACCGGCCCCTGAAATGGTCCAAGCACCAGTTGGCCGTCGTTTTTCAGATAAAAACCGATCCAGAAAAACCCAAGCGCTTCTTTGAGAACGGCAGCGACATTCGCCAGATTTGCGATCAAATCGGCTTCACCGGCAATTAAAGCTTCGATCTGCGGAGTGATCTCGGCATAAATCGCGGCACGGTCGGCAGTCTTTGTAAACACAACGCTTTCAGCCATAACACCTAAGTTTAGCTTGTAAGAAAAAGGCGTGCAAATGAATCGCATCTCGCGACCGTGTATAATCGAGGTCGCCAAACCTGCACGTTTCAAAGCATAGGCGTTCTTTAGACCGCACACAGAGATGGAAACATTTGCAAAAATAATCTCGGTTGCGATAGGCGGAGCATTCGGAGCCGTGGCTCGTTATCTTATAAATATCTCTCTGCTTGCCGGCATATTCGAAAAGTTCCCGTTTCCGACCTTCCTCATCAATATCACAGGCTCATTTCTGATAGGTTTTATGCTGATCCTGCTGACGGACAAGATTGCGGCTGGTGAGATTTTTCGTATGACCGTTATCGTGGGCTTCCTCGGCGCATTTACTACGTTTTCGACCTTCGAGATGGAAATTTACGGTCTGATGAAAGAAAGATTCTTCGCAACCGCATTTCTTTACTTGTTTCTCAGTGTGGCAGTCGGTTTTGTCGGTTTGGTAGCTGGCGTCGAACTGGCAAAGCGGATCTGAGCGCGGAGTCGTTCATACAGCTTCGTCTTATTTCGTGGTTAAATTTTTCTTCGCGTGACGCACAAGAAGGGCCGCATCGGTCGCGGAATTTGCCGTCGCGGTAAGGTGTCCCATTTTTCGCCCGTTTCTCGGATCGGCCTTCCCGTATAAATGCAATTTGATGTTTGGCAACGACACGGCGGCGGCCCAGTTCGGTTCGCCGTTTTGCCAAAGATCGCCGAGCAGATTCGCCATCGCAGCGGGTTTGTAAAATTCCGCCGAGCCGAGCGGAAGCCCGCAAACGGCACGAAGCTGCTGTTCGAATTGCGATGTAACGCAGGCGTCGAAGGTAAGATGGCCCGAATTATGAGGCCGCGGGGCAAGCTCATTTACCAGCAGCTTCTCGTCCTTCGTCAGGAAAAACTCGACGCACAATGTACCAACGTAACCCATCGTATCTGCTATGTTTCGTACGATCTCGATAGCTTCCGCGAACACCTTTTCGGAAACAGTTGCAGGTGCAAATGATACGTCCAGAATGTGATTCGCGTGCTCGTTTTCGATAACGCCAAAATGGGCGAAATTCCCAAGCTGGTCGCGGGCACAGACAACCGACATTTCTTTTTCAAATTCAACGAATGCCTCCAGAATCGCCTCTTTCCCTTTCATCGCTTCAAACGCCGGTTCAATATCGCGCGACTCTTTGATTTTCGCCTGGCCTTTCCCATCGTAGCCGAAACCCGCCGTTTTCAGCACCGCCGGATAGCCTAGTGCATCGGCGGCTTGCCATAGGTCGTCGATCGATCTGATATGACGATATGGCGTAACCGGAAAGCCATTATCAAAAAGGAACGTTTTCTCGCGAAGGCGGTTCTGCGTTGTGTGTAATATATCGCCCTTTGGATGAACCGCGACGAATTGCGTCGCTGCCTCGACCGTCACCGACGGCACGTTCTCAAATTCGAAAGTAACGACATCGACCGACCGGGCAAATTTCCGCACGGCGTCCAGATCTTCGTAAGCCGCGCAGGTTTCGATATCCGCGACCTGCCCCGTCGGCGTGTCGCTGTCCGGCGAAAACGTATGCACGCGATAGCCCATCTTCCGCGCTTCAATAGCAAACATCCGCCCAAGCTGGCCGCTGCCGAATACGCCGATGGTCGAATTTGGATTGATTCTCCGGTTTTTCAATTTTCAGGAATATATACTTTTACCGCGTTTACTATCGCATCTTTCTTGTCGGTTTTTAATAGGCGCAATATCAATTTGGGGTATTCCCCGTTTCGTAACCCAAGAAGCCCGGAAACTCTTGGAAGCAATCCTTTGTTTGGATACTTCTTTAGAGCGTCTTCAAGAGACTTTTCCTTGATTATTTGCTGAAATATTTCGGCGTTCTTTTCATAAATGCCGTCTACGTCAAGCGAGGTTGTTAAGCTCGTGATCGCAGACCGAAGATTTGTCTTGCCAATCGCTTTTTGGTCATAAGCATTCAATTTAAAGTTGATCTCTAAGGCCGTGCGAAAAGAAACTTGACGTTCAAAATCGTTGGCAAGTTCGCTAATGACGAAATTCCGCACCTTGTTGGTGGCTTCGTCGGGGTCTATTGCTAAGTGTTCCGCCACAATTCTTACCACAGCCTCCGAAAGCAGCAGATTTTCGATTTCCGCTACCTCCGCAAACAAAATTCCGGCATTTCGAAGAGCTTCAATTTCCGCATCGGAGCGATAGTCACGGTCGATTAACCCGCGAGCCTCAAACGTGTGTAAGCGATCATTAGTCCGAAGAGCCTTTGTCGATTCAATGACTTTTTCACAGCCGCCACGAGGTATAACAGTAGAGGTAGGAAAAAGATATTGGTATATTTCATGGTCATAACTACCTTTCTCGCCTTCAACGAACAAAATCGGCTTCCTGCTTCCAATAATTTCTAAAATCAGGTTTTCAGGAACTTCCTCGATCTCTGGAACCTCTTCCCATGTCCAACCGTTTGCAGGATCGTACGTTTTAAGCCAAATCTTCTTTGCTCTGGTTCGTGATGAGGCAAAATCCAAATCATGTGTCAGGTAAATAAATTGGCAGTCGTTCCGGGTCGCTTCAATTTCGTTCCATAGCGCGCTTATTAAGGCGCGGTGCAAATGTAGTTCCGGCTCATCAATGATTATGATTGAATCTTCCTGAGCAATAAGGCATTTGCCAATTAGGTAGAAGACAACCCGCTCTCCATCGCTCATTTCTCTGCCGACATACCGATTCCCAGCAAACTCAACAGAAACCTTGTTATCCTCACAAAATAGATGGCGATGAGGAAATAACTTGTGCCATATCTCTGTCAATTTCTCAGAAACAGATGATGGAACAGGTAATTGATTGCCCTGGTGTAATTTAGCTGATTCAACGTATTGCCTATTGCGTGCTTCGTCTTTGCTAAAAAGAGCTTGCAAAAGTTGATGGAAGTCGCCCTGAGGTTGAATGACCTGAAGGATTTTATGCGAGTTCAATTCACTAATCGCTCGTTCGGTTGTCCAACGTTCGCTCAACTCCGGAAGTTGAAGCATTCTTTGAGCGGAAACCAGAGAAGCTTGCTGGGTATGTTTTGTAGCAACCCAATGTCCGAAACGGCTCTTTCCTGACCCATTAGCGCCGACAACCACAATTGGATCCTCAATATCGAAATTCTCTTCAGTAAATGTTCCGTTTCTGTTTGGAAAGATTAAGTTCATAGGGAGTTAATTGAGCGGCCCTGAATGCAAGACTGTCTTAGTTTGCTCACTACGAAAAGTCTTAAGTTTCTTCCGAAGAGCCGGTCGGGAATTCGCCAAGATTGAAATCGCCAGCAACGCAGCATTCTTAGCACCGACTTTTCCGATCGCAAGTGTCCCAACCGGAACACCGGCGGGCATTTGGACAATCGAAAGTAAAGAGTCAAGGCCTTTTAGTGCTTTGCTTTCGATTGGAACGCCGAGTACCGGCAGAATCGTTTGAGAGGCGCACATTCCCGGCAGATGGGCCGCGCCGCCCGCTCCGGCGATGATGACTTCGATGCCGCGGCCTTCGGCGGACTTTGCAAATTCGAAAAGCAGGTCGGGCGTCCGGTGGGCCGAGACGATCTTGGTTTCGTGCGGCACGCCGAATTCATCAAGCGTTTCCGAGGCGACCTGCATCGTCGGCCAATCGCTCTTGCTGCCCATTATGATCGAAACAATCGGCTTTTTACTCATATCAATTTTTTGCAAGTTCGGCCCGGATAACGGAATCGAATTTATCCCACGCCCTGACGGTGGTCCGCCAATACGCGATCTTTCCATCACGGCCTATGACGATGTTTCTCGGGAAACCCATGAACGCAAACAGATTGATAATTGAGCGGGCCCGCCCGACCATTTTATAGTCGAATCGCTCACGTGTGAGAAAATCGCGAAGCTCCTGCTCAGTATTCGGCGAAATGGCGACGAACTCGATGTCTGCGTTTTGGGCGTACTTTGCCGCAAGTCTATTCAGCTTTGGCATTTCTTCCACGCACCCCGTACATCCGATAAACCAGAAATTCAGCACCAGAACCTTGCCTTTCATAGTGTCTGTGTTCAACGTTTCGCCTCCGATTACCGGAGCCTCGAAGACCGGCGCGACCGTGCCTTCCTGCGGAACCCGTGCAAGCCGAAACTCTATCGTGCCGTCTTCAAGCACGGTTTTCGCTGCAATGTCCTTCCCGCTCGGATTCGCCAGCCGCAGATCGACGAACTCGTTGTTCGGAATAAGCTTGCCTTCCGAATCGATAAAGATGGTCTTCGCAGGTTTACCGGAAGATTGTCCCAACGAGACGGCAGCGCAGATAGATAGCAGCAAGGCAAGAATACCTATCGCCGCGACCAGTTTAAGTTGTTGTCTGCGTACCATTTACTTAAAAAATAAAAGAGATGAGCAATGAAAGCAAATTCCATCGCTCATCCTCAATGCAGAAGCCCGCACGAAGTAAGGACGTTCGTCGGACAGGAACTCGTTCGCTTACGTAGGCGGTTCTGACCCGTCAGGCCGAATAACCCTTCGACCCGTCGAAGTTATACGAGTTCTCCACCTTGATCACGTCGAGCCCGGCGGCATCAAGACGCTGGAACAGCGAGATGAGCTGGGCTTTCGAAAAGGTTGAGCCTTCGCCGGCTTCGGCGACGAAGCGGCAACGCCAATGGTCAACGGTGAAGGTGTCGGAGAAGCCGTCCGGGTACACCTTGACGCCGCGGTTGCCGATCGATTGGAGTTTGGAGGCCGTCGCCGTTGACGGCTTCGAACAATGCGCCGAGTTCGTTGACGACGCCGTAGTTCGAGCCTTTCTACCAATCCAGGAATACGACTCAGTCGCTTATCAAGAGCGTGTTTGTTCCAACTACTCTAAGTTCAACTCGATGACTGCATCTATAATAATATTTTTCTCCTGAGCAATTGCTTCAGAAATAAATACCTGTACATTTTGTCGGGCTTCCTTTAGATATTCGATCTTTCGTTCCGACACAGGGTCGGGTTTGCCGAATCTTTCCCGAGAACTGAATATTCTCATACTATGAAAGTGTATCTTGCTGTTCAAGATATCTATCAAGATTTCTTTCGCATCCTCTGGAGTGAAACTTCCCTTGATCAGATCCAACGTCGCCGATTCTTTCATAAGCCTCATTAATATGATCTGTAGCCCCAGCCATCTCATAAATAAACCGCACACAGCGGTTGTTTGAATCATTGTCCCTGGCCCAGCGAATACCCCGGTTTCCCGCTGAAGTTGTAAAGATGCTCGGTCTTGATAAAATCCAATCCCGCCGCGTTTATGCGTGAAAGCAGATCTATCACCTGCGCATGAGAGATGATCTCGTTGTCATTATCCGACATGAACCGGCAGCGCCAGTGATCGACGCAGAACGTGTCGGACATCCCTTTGGGATAAACCTTTGTTCCGCGATTTGAGACCATGACGAGCTTAACTCCGCCGCCGTCTACCTCTTCCATTTTTTTTCCAATGACCTCACCATCACCATAGAAATTGCCATTCCACCAGTTCACAAAAACATCGACTCCGACAAGCTCTTTTTTCTCAGGCTCACGGATCGAATAGATCGGCTTGCGGTCAGCAGCGGCGATCTCTTCGACCTTCTTGTATTCGACCGCCTTAAACGTCTCGGGCTTTTTGCCGAGCCTGTCGACGACGGCCTGGGCAAACTCCTTCGTTCCGACCTTCTCCTTAGAAACACTTTCCTTGAAGATGTCGTAGGTGTGAATTCCGTCCTCGAGAGTTAGAAGCCACGCATTATGTGCAAGTTCAGCAACATCAGGCTGATTCAGATGAACCATCATCATGATCGAGCCTAGGAACAGGCCGGAGGGATTTGCAAGATTCTGGCCCGCTCGCCGCGGAGCCGATCCGTGAATGGCTTCGAACATTGAGATGTTCTCGCCAATATTTGCCGAGCCGGCAAGGCCGACCGAGCCCGCGATCTGGGCAGCGACATCGGACAGGATATCGCCATACAAATTCTGCATCACTAAAACGTCGAAATTCTCAGGAGTGTCCGCCATTTTCGCGGCGCCGATATCGACGATCCAGTGATCGGCCTCGATGCCCGGGTATTCCGGTGCAATCTCGTCAAAAACTCGGTGAAACAGGCCGTCGGTCTGCTTCATGATGTTGTCTTTCATGAAAGCCGTGACCTTTTTGCGCTTGTTCTTTAACGCATATTCAAAGGCATAGCGGACGATCTTCTCGCAGCCGGGACGCGAGATCAGCTTTAGACAAAGCTCGACCATATCCGTTTGGCGATATTCGATACCGGCGTAAGTGTCTTCCTCGTTCTCTCGAACAATGACCAGATCCATTACAGGATGTTTAGTATCAACGAATGGGTGGTAAGAAACGCACGGCCGAATGTTCGCGTAAAGACCCAGTGTTTTGCGGACCGTCACGTTCAGCGACTTAAAACCGCCGCCCTGGGGTGTAGTGATCGGAGCCTTCAAAAACACTTTAGTGCGACGAAGCGATTCCCATGATTCCGGAGCAATACCTGCTGAGTTGCCGCTTAAATAAACCTTCTCGCCGATATCGATGGTTTCGATATCGATTCGGGCACCGGCGGCCTTCAAAATATGCAGCGTCGCTTCCATGATCTCCGGGCCGATGCCGTCGCCGTGAGCGACAGTGATTGGTACATTAGACATACGATTTCCTCAAAAATCCCTGATAAAATTAACGTTAAGACTAAACCACTGATTTTAACGAAAAAGCCGCAGACAGGCAACGGCGAAATGGATCGCACAATTCTTGAAACTGCCGACTACTTTTTTTAAAGTATTCCAAATTCCAGCCGTGATGGGTATAATCTAGGTATTAGCCTAATTAACAACGCGGAGGTTTTGAGTGATAAAGGCAGTTTTTGTCGGCATCGTATTCATTTTTTTCGGCTTTCTGCCATTATACGGCCAGATCCTGCAGGCTGATCGGGCAATAGAGCGAAAGGAACGTATGATCCGCGCGAGCGAAGAGCGCGAACGTCAAAAAGAGAGTTCCGGAAAAGCCGCCGCTGCCACAAAATCAAAAGCTGCGGTAATGAACGTCGGTGTCCGTATCGCTCTTTCCCGAAACGAATACAAAACTTTTGCTGAGGCACAAATGAATGTCGTCAGCCACATCGTTGACGGTGAGCCGCTTTGGCTCAACATCAAATTTAGCGGCAAGCTCGGCGACTACGTTTTTGCGCAGCCCGAGAAGGAAGAGCCGGGTAAACTGCGTTATGTACTTTTTACGGAGATCGGCCCGCAGGGCGACGTGACGGCGTTAACTCAATTAACGCTCCAGTTTTTACCAACCGACCTTTCCGCGACGGAAATGAAAATAAATCTCGCTCCCGGCATTTTCGGAAAAAACCGGTCCATTCCCATACTGCTGAAAACGGCCGACAATGCGCGGCCCGGCGTTTGGCACAACGAATTTCGTATCGCCAATTCGCCGGTCGTTCCGCGCGGCCCGAATGATTTTTTGGCAAAATCCGTCGTCGTTTTGGATCTCTCCGGCACTCATACAAAATATAGGCAAATGTGGGCCGAATATGATTCGATCATGCTGCGGGGTACGCCGGACGTCTTAAAAATGCCGATTCCAGGAGCATTCTTTAGTGAGTCGGTGAAGTTGGAAGTCGAGGCGAAATTGAAAGCTTCGGGAATCGTCCCTTCGAAGTTTTATTTTTCGGGCGACGATTGGGGCGAGATCGCTGGCTCTGCATTCTCCTTGCAAGATCCGACTTTTTCACCCAAAAAGGAAAGGCGGATATTCGCGACTTTTACTTATCAAAAATATGGTTCGTGCCTTTACGGAGTAGCCGAAGTTTTTCAGGCTTACGAGGATACGGCTTCGAGGTTTGTGACCTCGGCGATCGACCTGACGAATGATTTTCCGATCGACTGCAGGATGTTGAAGTGATTCACAACTCATCGATCTTCCGCGCAAGTTCGAAATCCTTGTTCGTGATGCCGCCTTTGTCGTGTGTCGTGGTCTCGATTTCGGCATAACCCCAGCCCATTTTTATATCGGGATGGTGATCCATGGCCTCGGCGGCTTCGCCGATCTTGTTCACAAACGCCAAGCTCTCCGCAAAATTTGAGAATGAGAACCGCCGCATCAACCGATCATTGTCAGCTTTCCAAGCAGTGACATCTGCCAGTGCAATATCTACTTCGGCCGCCGTCAGTTTTTTGCGTTCCATCCGGTTTTTTGCTCCCCGATTTTAGGTTATACTCTAGTTTTTAAAGCTTTAGTATAGCGACAACTGGAAGGTTTGTTAAAAATGCTGTTTCGGTTCAAAATCTTTGTTTTACTTACTACATTGCTTCTGCTCGGTTCGTGCGCCTTGGAAAGAGCCCCGTCAACGCCGATCGAAACCTTTAAGACATACACAAAAGCGATCAAACAAAAAGACACGGCAACGATGAAGCTTCTTCTATCGGCCGAAACGATAAAGATGCACGAGCTTGAAGCTCAGGCCCAAAACGTGACCGTCGATGATATCGTTAAGCGTGAAACACTCTTCACCGAAAATCAAAGCACAGTAAAATTACGAAACGAGAAGATCGACGGCGATAAGGCTACGCTTGAAGTAGAGAATTCGTTCAGTGCATGGGAAACGGTTCCCTTCGTAAAAGAGAACGGCGAGTGGAAGATCGACAAAAAAGGTTTTGCGCAGCTCTTGATGGAAGAGAACGAAAAAAGCAATCACCAGTTAGACGATTTGATCAATCAAGGCAGACAGCAACAACCCTAAGGAGAAATTAGTGGCGATCGTCAAACCTTTCAGAGCATTGCGTCCGGTGCGCGAAAAAGCAAAGTCTGTGTCCTGCGTGCCCTACGATATCGTCAGCGAATCGGAGGTCCGAGAGATCACCTCGGCAAATCCGGACAGTTTTCTGCGCGTTACGCGGCCCGACGCTGGGTTTGATGAGGGCAGTGTTCTCTCAGAAGCCGACGTGCTGAAACGGGCGAAGGAGCACCTAGACAGGTTCATCCGCGAAAATATACTGTCGCAGGAATCGGAGCCGCGCCTTTACGTCTATCGCCTTACATCCGGCGACCACCAGCAAACCGGCATCGTCGGCTGCTGCTCACTCGACGATTACGACCACGACATAATCAAAAAGCATGAGAAAACACGGCCCGACAAGGTCCGCGACCGCACCGATCACATGCTTTCGCTAAAGGCTCAGACAGGCTTGATCTTTCTCGCCTTTCGCGGTACGGATGAAACCCATCAATTGATAGCGCTAACTGTGGCGACCGAACCGCTTTACGACTTCGTCTGCCCAATGGGAGTTCGCCAAACGGTCTGGCGTGTCGCGGAAACTGAAAAGTTCGTCGGCGCCTTCGCGCTCATTCCGGCACTCTATATAGCCGACGGCCACCATCGAGCGGAAAGCGCCGCCCTTGCTCGACGGGAAATGCGTGATAGCAACCCAAATCATACCGGAGCCGAAGAGTACAATTTCGTCATGGCAGGCATTTTCCCGGCGAATGACCTCCGCATCCTTGCCTATAATCGTGTTGTAAACGACCTTAACGGACTGACGGAAGATGCATTTCTTGAAGGCCTGCGGCAGAATTTTATCGTTGGCGAAACCAGTGAGCGGCAGCCGAAAAGCCGCGGCGAATTTTGTATGTATCTCGCGGGCCGTTGGTATAACCTGCGGTTTGCGGTGAACTACATCCGCCAGCCTGATCCGCTCGACCGGCTTGATGTCCAAATTCTCCAGCAGTACGTTCTGCAGCCGATCCTCGGAATCGATGACCCGCGAACCAACGAACGCATCACCTTTGTCGGCGGCGGCCGCGGCATCGACGAGCTCGAAAAACTGGTCGACGCTTGCGGATCGAAAGTGGCGTTTTCGCTCTATCCTACAACGATGGACGACCTTTTTACCGTGTCCGACGCGGGCGAAATAATGCCGCCAAAATCAACCTGGTTCGAGCCGAAATTGAAGGACGGCCTGTTCGTCCACATAATCGCCACATGATCGAAGAAAAGGAATTAGCTGCTTTACGTCAGGATTACTCACAACGCGAGTTGTCTAAAGCGATCATCGCCGCAGACCCGTTCGATCAGTTTTCAAAATGGTTTGACGAAGCGGTTTACTCGCAGATAGTCGAGCCAAACGCGATGCACCTCGGCACCGCAACGCTGGACGGAAGTCCGTCGGGGAGAACGGTTTTGCTGAAAGGGTTCGACGATTTAGGCTTCAAATTTTTCACGAATTACGAAAGCGCTAAGTCCCGCGAACTGGCGTTCAACCCGTCGTGTTATTTGCATTTTTTGTGGAAAGAGCTTGAACGGCAGGTATTCATTGGCGGAACGGCGGCGAAGACCTCGGAACAGGAATCGGACGAGTATTTCGCGTTGAGGCCGTACAAAAGCCAACTGGGAGCGTGGGCGTCCGAGCAAAGTTCCGTGGTCGAATCGCGCAGCGTTATCGAAAATCGTTTTGAGGAATTGAAGGCACAATACGCTGAGGGTAGTGTTCCACGCCCTCCGTTATGGGGCGGCTTTTGCGTCACGCCGAATAGATTCGAATTCTGGCAGGGCCGTCGAAGCCGTCTGCATGACCGCATCTGCTACGAATTAGAGAACGGTGGCTGGAAGATATCCAGACTATCTCCGTGATTCGATAAATTTTGTCCTTTCCCGCAATATCAAGGATAATTGAATTGGGCTTTTATGACAGCCTTTTCTAAGAGTCAGCCAACACACGTAATGCTCGAAACCGAAAGATTAATCATTCGACGCTATACGCATGACGATCTGGAAGAGCTTATCGAAATGCGCACCGATCCGGACGTTTACCGTTATCTCGGCGGAACGCTGCGGCAAAATCCGGCCGAGATCACAAAGCGGCTGGATTTTTACATGAGTTGCTATGAAAAGCTCGGTTTCGGAATGAGCGCGATGATATGGAAGGAAACCGGCGAGAATATCGGCGGCAGCGGGCTGCAGCCGCTTGAGGACACGGGTGAGATCGAGGTTGGCTACAGCCTTAAGAAACGCTTCTGGCGGATGGGGATCGGCTTCGAATGTGCGAGTGCATGGCTGAAACACGGCTTCGAAGACGCTGGATTGGAACGTATCGTCGCAGTTGCCGACGCCGACAACATTGGCTCGTGGCGAATAATGGAAAAGTGCGGTATGAGCTTTGAAAAGATCGAATTCCATTACAATATGGAATGTAGGTTCTACGCGATCTCGAAGGACGAATGGCGGCGAGCGGAATATGTCTAGCAAAACTTACGTCAGCTATCCGAAGCTTATTTTTGCGACACTCCTAAGTATCTATTTTCTTTGGATCGCATACGATCCGATGCAGGGCAGTTTTCTCGATCTTGTCGATCTGCCGATACACGAAACCGGGCATTTGATCTTTCGTCTGTTCGGCGAATTTATGATGATCGCGGGCGGATCGCTGTTTCAAGTTGTTTTCCCTGCGCTTTTTGTCGGATATTTCATCTGGCACCAGAAGTATTATTCTGCCGCTATCGCCCTGTTTTGGGTGGGCCAGAGCATTATCAATGTCTGGGTTTATGCCGCCGACGCCGTCGTTATGCAATTGGTTCTGACAAGCGGATTTACCGGCACCGAGGGCAGTTTTCACGATTGGAATTATCTTCTTACGCAAACCGGGTTGATCGGTTCGACGAAAACCGTTGCATCGATTATCAGGTTAGCAGGAACATTGGTTATAATTGCGTCAGGCATCTTTTCAATTTACTATTCGTTTTTCCCAGCCCCGGCCAATTCGGATCCCGATCTATGAAGGCAACTCTAATCACAGGCGCGTCTAGCGGTATCGGCGAAGCATTCGCCCATCGCCTCGCCGAGGAGAAACATAATCTTGTCCTCGTCGCCCGTTCCGAAGACAAACTGCGCCTTCTCCGAGACGAGCTAATGGCCGAACACAAGATAACCGCCCATTACATCGCCATCGACCTGACCGCGTTCGAAGCCGACAAACAGCTTTTTGAAGAAACCGAGAGTCATGGCATCGATGTCGATTGGCTGATAAATAACGCCGGATTCGGTTCGATGGGCGATTTTGCGAAGCTCGATCTCGAAAAAGAGCTTCAGATTATCGATCTGAACGTCTCCTGCCTGGTTTCGTTGACGCATCGCTACCTGCAGAAAATGCGTGAACGAAAATCCGGTACGATCATCAACGTCTCGTCCGCTGCGGGATTTCAACCGATCCCGTTTTTTGCGACCTACGCGGCGACGAAAGCTTTCGTTACTTCATTTTCGGAGGCCATAGCGGAAGAGAATCGTCCCTTCGGCATTCAGGCTATGGCTCTTTGTCCCGGATCGACAAAGACCAATTTTTTCAAAGCATCGAATATCGACCGAGCGTTGCAGGTAAAAGGCCAGCAAACCGCCGAGGAAGTCGTCGAAACAGCTTTGAAAGGTGTCGCGGGCCGGCGATCGAAAATAGTGTCGGGTTGGTCGAATTATTTTGGGGCATTGATCGGAGCCATTGCACCAAATGCACTGACCACACGTTTTATAGCGAAGGCGTTACGCTCTAAATATCAGGAAAAAGAATGAGATTCACCGTTCTCGGCAGCGGATCGACCGGAAACGCGGTTTTGATCACTACCGAAAAAACAAAGGTTTTGGTCGATGCCGGCTTGAGCGCGCGTGAAATCCTGCGGCGGCTCGCGATCGTCGGCGTCGATTTTAACGATCTCGATGCGGTACTGCTGACCCATGAACACGGCGACCACGCCGGCGGCCTGCGTGTCTTGCTCAGCACTGTAAAATGCCCGGTTTACATTTCGGGCGTTACGGCCGATGCGTATTTGAGCACGCGAAAAGGACAAATGAACGGCGGCGAAAGCGAATCGATAAAACGCCGCGACGCATTAAAAAACCGAACGGTCGAAATCGAATCAAGCCGCGAATTCCGCATCGGCGATATCGATTTCGAACCGTTTAGCGTTCCGCATGACGCGGTCGATAATTTCGGTTTTGTCGCTAAATATGCGGGCATTAAGATCGCGACGCTGATGGATTTTGGCCACATAACGACGCTTATAATGGAAAAACTCAACGGCTGTCACGCCATCGTTGTCGAATCCAATCATTGCCGCGACATGCTGCGGACTTGTTCCGTTTACACATGGGACCTGAAGCAGCGAATTGCGTCCCGCACCGGACACCTTTCAAACGAAGATCTTGCCGATTGGCTGACAAACGACTTTGATGGCACCGCCCGCCACATCGTCCTCGCTCATCTTTCCCAACGTGCAAACGAACCCCACCTCGCCCGAATCACAGCCGAATGCGCCCTGCAAATGCGCCCGCCGCTGTTTCGTACAGAAACAAAAATCTCACTTTCAAATTATAAAGAACCGACCGAGTGGATCAGTTTCTGAGTGCTGACAGATTACCCGACTCCGCGAAAGGTTTTCCGGTGCAGCGGACATATTCCGTGGGTGCGAATCGCGTCGAAATGGGCTTTTGTGCCGTATCCGACGTGGCTCTCAAAACCGTAGTGAGGATATGTCCCGCCGTATTCGCACATCAGGTTGTCGCGGAAGGTTTTGGCGAGGATCGAAGCGGCGGCGATCGAGGCTGAAATCGCATCGCCTTTGATTATGGCTTTTTGCGGAAGCGGAATCTGCTTCAACTGCAAGGCGTCGATTAATAGATAATCGGCGGCCGGAACGAGACTTGTAATAGCGACCAGCATCGCCTTTTTTGTAGCTTCAAGAATATTGATCTCATCGATCTCTTCGGCCTCGATCTGCCCAACCGAATAAGCGAGAGCGTTCTGCTTTAGTTCTTCCGCTATCTCTCGACGTTTTTCTGGCGAGACTTTTTTAGAATCGTTGAGGCCTTTGGGCAGGGTTTTCGAAGGGTTGAGAATACATGCCGCCGCGACGACCGGGCCAGCAAGACATCCGCGCCCGACTTCGTCGACGCCGGCTATAAACAGGTAGCCTTCCCTGCGGGCCTGTTCTTCGAAATCGAGCCCGCACTTGAGAATAAGCATGTTCGGAAACAAGGAAACGCGGGTCAACAACTCATTCTTTCGAACAGAATTATTGATCTCCGCGTTTCTCATTCTCCCTGGTCTCCCAAGTCGCTAATTATTTCGCAGGTTGGGCTTTGTTTCGCGTATCTTTTTCCTTGATACGTGCAGCTTTACCGCGAAGGTCACGCAGGTAATAAAGCTTTGCACGGCGGACCTTACCACGTCGAACGACGTCGATATGATCGACAACCGTAGCATGCAGCGGGAATATGCGCTCGACGCCGACACTAAAGCTCACCTTTCGCACCGTTATGGTCTCACGGATACCGCCGTGTTTGCGTGCGATAACGACGCCTTCAAAAATCTGGAGGCGTTCTTTGTTTCCTTCCTTGATGCGGACATGTACCTTGACGGTATCGCCCGATTGAAAATCGGGAATATTGTCACGCATTTGCGGTTTTTCTATATTGTCTAAACGATTCATAACTTTAAGGCCAGAGGTCAGCGCCTGAACGCTCACATTTCACCATTTTCTCCTTCTAATAGATCCTGTCTATTTAATTTAGTCTTCTCCAACGCTTTTTGGCGTCTCCATTTTTCGATCTCGGCATGATTGCCGTTCAAAAGCACTTCGGGGACCTTCAGTCCCAAAAATTCCGCCGGCCGCGTGTAATGCGGGCAATCAAGCAAGCCGTCCGAAAACGAGTCGTTATCAGCCGACGTATCACTGCCAAGAGCATCCGGCAAAAGCCTTACCATCGCATCGACCAGCACGACCGCCGCGGGCTCACCGCCCGAAAGCACATAATCGCCGATGGATACCTCTTCCGTCACGAGCGTCTCATTCACCCGTTCGTCAACGCCTTCGTAACGGCCGCAGATCAAGACGATATGACCCGCATGATCGGCAAATTCCTTAGCCACATTCTGCCGTAGCGGCCTTCCCTGTGGCGAGAGCAAGATCACTTTCGTACCCGCCGAATATTCATCGCGAACGGTCGTTCCGACCAGCCTTTCAATCGCGGCGAAGAGGGGCTCGGGTTTGAGCACCATTCCGTCGCCACCGCCAAACGGCCGGTCATCGACCATCCGGTGCTTGTCGGTCGCAAACTCGCGAATGTCGTGGACGTTTATCTCGACGATACCAGCAAGCTTCGCCCGGCGAATAATTCCAAAATCAAAGACCTGTGCAAAAAACTCCGGGAAAATTGTTAATACATCGATCCGCATTTGCTGGAACCTAAAAGCTCCCCTCCTTACAAAGGAAGGGTGGACGCCGCTTCGGGCGGACTGGGTGGTTCTCTCCGCTTAACAATCTCAAAACTCCAACAAGCCTTCAGGCGGATCGATCCGGATCAACTTCTCTTCGACATCGACCTCGATGCATATGCTCTCAGCGAACGGTATCAAAAACTCCTTCTCCGGCCCCGCAACGATCAGAACTTCGGTTCCGCCCGTTCGCAGCAATTCACGGACTGTTCCGATCAATTCGCCATCGATCGTTTCAACCTTGCATCCTTCAAGCTGCCAATCAAAAAACTCGTCGGCCTTCAGCTCGACCGCTTCGGATTCGGGCACCGAGATCTCAACACTCCGCAGCTCTTCACCCTGCTCGATCGTGTCGTATCCGGCAAATTTCAGAACGATGCGGCTTTTCTGAAAAAAGTATTGCTCAATTTTCAAATCGATTCGATTGCCGTTCGGCAAAGTCCCGATAATATCAACCAGCCCATCGAACCGTTCCGGAAAATCCGTCAAAAGCTCGGCCACAACCTCGCCGCGAAGCCCACGGGTTTTCGCCACTTTTGCGATCGTAATCAAGTCCATAGAGTTTCTAGAGTTTTTCGAGTTTATAGAGTTTTAAGAGTCAAGCTCCATCAACCCCACGAACTCGATGAACTCTATAAACTAATCTTCGACGAGATCGAAATGAAAGCGTCTTCCCTGCTTCTGCCCGGCAAAGAACAAGACACTGCGTATCGCCTTGATCGTTCGGCCTTCCCGCCCGATAAGGCGTCCGAAATCCTCCGGGGCGACACGAACGGCGAATTTGACGGTCTTTCCGCCATCGCCGGATTCGGACACCTCAACCAGATCGGGCGAACCGACGAGTGATTTGACGATCTTTTCGACAGCGCTTTTCATATTCACCGCCAACTAAATAAGCGGAACAGATCTATTCTTCAGTCTTTGCGGGTTTCGCTTCTTCTGCCGAAGCTTCCGTAGCTTCTTCTGCGAGTGCAGTTTCAGCGGTTGCGGCTGCTTCTGCAGCAGCGGCGTCAGCGGCCACCTTTTCAGCAGCTACTCGTTCCGCTTCGATTTTCGCGGCCGCGGCTTTTTTGGCTTCATCCCTGGCCTGCTTGTCAGCTTCAGCTCGTGTTGCCCTTGCCGATAGTGCTGCGGCCTTTTCTTCTTCGGTCTGAACCGGATTGTTCTTGATCAGGCTCTTAACCGTCTCAGTCGGCTGTGCACCGACACCGATCCAGTGCTGAATGCGTTCATGATTCAATTTCACATCCGCCGGATCGAGCATCGGATTGTAAGTGCCGACATTTTCAAGATATTTACCGTCGCGCTTCGAACGTTTTTCCTTAACCACGAGGCGGTAAAAAGGTTTCCCCTTCGCGCCCATTCTCATTAAGCTTATTGCTAACATATTTTCTCCGTAAATCGTCAATCGAAATTCGTAAATCGGGCTTTTCTATTCACGATTTACCATTCACTATTCACTATCTTTTCTTCTTGTGCCTTTTCTTTTTCTTTAACTTCTTCGACAAAGAATCCTTCGTCTCTTCGTAGCCGTTATCAAAATCTTCGCTGCCGCTGCCGTTGCCCAACAGGCCGCCGAGGCCGCCCATTCCACCGCCGCCGAGCATTCCGCCCAAACCGCCGGCCAAGCCGCCCATCATCTTTTTACCGAGCCCGCCGAGCAGTCCACCGCCTTTATTCATCTGCGCCATCATCTTGCGCATCTGCTCGTACTGCCGCAGCAATCCGTTAACTTCGGCTATTGTGGAACCCGAGCCGCCGGCGATTCGCGTCTTGCGGCTTGCGTCTAAGACCTTATAATTGTTCCGCTCAAGCTTCGTCATCGAATCGATGATCGCCTCGGTGCGTTTCATTTGGACATCCACTTCCGCCGATTGTTCGTCCGATAGCTGCATACCGCCGGTCATTTGTTCCGGCAGCATTTTCATCAGCTTCGACATGGAGCCAAGCTTCTTGAATTGCCCAAGCTGGTTGCGGAAATCTTCGAGCGTAAACTGGTTACGCGTCATTTTCAGAAGCTGTTCCTGGGCTTCTTCCTCGTTGATCTTCCCCTGAACTTCCTCAATCAGCGTAAGAACGTCGCCCATGCCCAGGATTCGCTGGGCAATGCGATCTGGATAAAAAGGCTCGATCGCGTCGTATTTTTCACCGACGCCGACGAACTTCACCGGCTGCCCGATAACCTGTTTGAGCGAAAGGGCCGCACCGCCGCGTGCGTCGCCGTCCATCTTGGTCAGGACGACGCCCGTGATGCCTACACGCTCATGAAAAACTTCCGCCGAGCGGACCGCATCCTGCCCAGTCATCGCATCGGCTACGAACAGAACTTCGATAGGCTTCGTCTCAGCCTTGATCTGCTCAAGCTCGGTCATCAGGTCGTTGTCTATATGCAAACGCCCGGCCGTGTCGATCATCAGCGTGTCGAATCCGGTATCCTGCGCGTGCTTCATCGCACCGCGTACAAGAGTCAGCGGATCGTTCGATTCCTTGTCCTGATAAACGGCAACACCCACCGCCGCGCCGACAACGCGAAGTTGCTCACGCGCCGCCGGACGATAAACGTCAACCGAGACAAGCAGCGGCTTTCGCTCCTGATTGTCGGTCAGCCATTTCGCGATCTTTCCCGTCGAGGTCGTCTTACCCGAACCCTGCAGCCCGACGATCATCACGACATTCGGTATCTGCTTCGTAAACA
>JAYSON010000203.1:0-13652 GCA_043722725.1 Chloracidobacterium sp. | reverse complement strand
ACCCGTCGTGGTTCGCTTCAGTACCCGCGAGATCGTATTCGAAAGCGCTCGGTTCTCAGGCGGCGGCTCGAACGTAACGATTGCCGGAACCAAAGCGATTGCTGAAGATGGCGTAAATAACCTTTCGCTCGACGGCCGAGTCAATCTGAGCCTTTTAAACGTGATACCTGGAATTTCCGCCACCGACAATTTTTTCGCGGGACTTGCGGATGTTTCGATACGAATTGCAGGCATAAACAAGACTGCTCGCGTTTCGGGAACTGCTGTTCTCGAAAATGCGTCGTTTGCGACGTTTATCGGGTCCGACCGCCTGACATTCGATCGGCTACAGGGACGTGTTTTGTTTTCAGCAAATCAGGTTCAGATCGACCAGGCAACCGGCTATCTTGGCGGCGGGAAATTCATCACAAGCGGGGGAGCATTAATCGGCGACAATTTGCAGCTTTCCTCGTTTCGTTTGGACCTGAACGGGTTAAACATCACAGTGCCGCTGCCCAAGAATTTCATTACGACAGGCGATGCGAAGCTAGAGATATCGGGCCGCCGCGTCGGAGACAACTTTTCTACGCTTATTGCCGGGAACATTCTGGCGAAGCGTAGTCTTTACAGCAAGGATATCGATCTGGCGAATATAATCGGCGCACGTCGCGAAGGATCCCTTTCGAGCGGCTCGTCCTCACTTCGAGTTCCGCGATTCGATCTGACGATCGAAGGCCGGGATGCCCTTGTAATTCGAAACAACATCGCCGATCTTACTGCATCAGCCTCGCTGCGTTTGACTGGAACAACGGATAATCCGCAAATTTCCGGCCGAATCACAGCTAATAGCGGTACGGTCTTTTTCAGGAAAGACCGGTATATCGTTCAACGGGGCGTCCTGGAGTTTCCACCCAACACCGAGATTGAGCCGATAATCAATCTCCAGGCTGAATCGGAGATCGGCGGTTATCAGGTGTTTGTAAATCTTTCAGGCCCTTTGACAGACACTGAGCAGCTTGTAGCCGCGGTACGTTCGAGTCCGGCGTTGCCGCAGGCCGATGTAATCTCGCTTATCACAACCGGGAATCTTTCGAATACCGAAGCCGGCATACCGACATTGGCTCAAACCGGTATTAATACGGCGGCTGAGATACTGACGGATTCGATCATCAACAATCCCGCTCGAAAGGCGACGGACAAACTTTTTGGCCTGAATGTATTTGAGATAGACCCGATCATTTCCGGCCAGCGGCTCAATCCGTCCGCCCGGCTTACGGTTGGACGACAAATCAACAATAATTTACGAGTAACATACGCAACTAATCTTTCTCAGGACCAGAATCAGGTGTTAGCGCTCGAGTATCGAGTTTCGAATAAGCTGTCGTTCATAGCACAGTATGAACAGCGATCCTTGAGCAATGTAACTCAGAATCGCAATAATTTTAGTTTCGAGGTGCGGTTCAGGAAGCGGTTCTAGATGCCGGAGTTTAGACTAACAGGCGTCAATTCACAAGAAGGTTCCTGGAAACAATAAAGACGAATGGCAGTAAACAAGCGGGTCAATAGTATTTACGCAGGAAAACGGTCGTCGAGAAGTCTGGTTTTGGCCGACAAGACCATACGCTCGCGATTGTTGTTTGTTTTCTTATTGATTGCCGTCTTTTTCACTTCTGTTTTTTCGCAGAAGCAATACGAAAACCGTGAGATCGCCGATGTGACAGTAACTTTCGAAGGGAATGACAATAATATTTCCGCGAACGAACAGTTTCGGCTAATAACCCGAGAAGCCGTCGGGAAAAATTACTCGCCTGTTCGAATTCGCGATGCGATAGAACAGCTCTACCGAACAAAAAGAATCGCATCCATCTCGGTTGAGGCATCCGCTATTGGCGAAAATGGTGTGAACCTAAGGTTTGTGATCAAGAGAAAAACGCAGGCCCAGAAGGTTTCGATTGAGATCGTGGGTGTAAGCGATGGAAAACTCACCCAGCAGGAATTGTTGTTTAAGTTGAATTTGCTCGAACCGGGCGCCGCGATCACGGAGCAAACACTTCGAAACAACGCCGATCTTATTCTTGAGTATTTGCGAGAGCGAGGATACTTTAAAGCTGAAGTGTCTCATACGCAACGACCTTTGGAGAACGCGAACGATGTGGCGGTCACCTTCCGTGTAACCCCAAATGAGCAGGCAAAAGTAGGCAAATTTGATATTAACATCGACGGTTTTGAGCGCGCCAAATTTGCAGACAAGCTGAGTTTGCAGCCGGGCAAACCCTACTCCCGAGCATCGTTGATCAATGACGTTGAAAAGATCAAAGAAATTCTTCGTAACGAAAATTTCCTTGCGCCATTCCTGAACGAACCGAGACCGGTGTATGACAGTGAAGCCAACGTCATAAACATCGAGCTTACCGGAAAAAAAGGACCGGTCGTTGAAGTCTCCGTTGAAGCAGAAAAGAACAAGATCGGTGCTCGAACCCAAAATCGCCTTCTGCCGGTAAAACGCGAGGGAACATTGGATTACTCCGCGATAATCGAAGGTGAACGGCGGCTTGAAAACTATTATCAGGAGCAGGGTTATTTTTTTGCGAATGTTACGCCATTCTGTTCGGTCGAACCTCCTACCAATGAAGGCGATACGAGTGCCGCAAAAAATGACAGCGAGTTTCTCTGTTCCACATTGAACAGCGCGGGGCTGATGGATCGGAAAGTACTAGTGAAATACAGACCGGATCTGAGCCGTAAACTCAGGCTTACCGATATCCGGCTTAAAGGAACTGACCAGTTTGCAATCGCGGAGATTCAAACAGTTCTTGAATCGCAAAAAGCCAACATTCTCGGCATCATTCCGCTTTTCGGATACGGACGCGGATATACGAGTGAAAAACTTCTAGAAGAAGACGCATCGACGATCCGGTCGCTTCTTCGCGAACTGGGCTATCGCGACGCCACGGTGCGAGTGAATCAGGGTGTGAGTCCGGACGGCGAAAACCTCGTCATAACCTTCGTTGTCGACGAAGGCAAGCCGACGGTTATCTCCGACGTCCATATAACCGGAAACACCGAGTTTTCGGATGCTGTTCTAATGGAACAGTTACCGCCGCTGGTAGGTAAGAATTTTTCGCGCGCCAAAATCAGAAATGGTCAAAGAAAGCTCTCGGAATTTTACTCGCAGGCCGGTTATTTCGATACCGTCGTAGATTTTTCAATTGATGAGGGGACTGTAGATGTAGTTACAGGCGACAGATTGTTCAAGATCCTTTACGAGATCAAGCACAAGCCGAATCCGCTTTCCGGCGACACGGTTGAACCGACCGATGCAGGTTCGCTTCCCGATGGCGAAGGCAAGAAAGTGTACATTGGCCGTATCCTTGTAATAGGTAATGAAAAAACCAGGACCTCCGCCATTGAAAGGGCCTTGACCTTACGATCGAACGAGGTGCTGCGTTCGGGGGATCTTTACACAAGCGAGCAGAACCTATACGCGAGTGACGCATTTTCGCGTGTGGAGATAAAACGGCAGCCCGCCGGCGATACGTCTGCCGGCCGTTTGACCGATCTGATTGTTAATGTTGAGGAGCAGGCTCCGCGAATACTTTCATACGGCGGCGGATATTCAACCGATCTTGGGGCAAGCGGGTTTGTCGATATTAGGCACCTAAACTTGCTGAGCAGGTTGTGGCAAGGCGGAGCACGTTTTCGCTTTAGTCAGCGGCAACAGCTCGCGCAGATCGACTACGTAAACCCGCGTTTTATCCGTGATGGTGAAAAGCGATTTGCTCCGTTGACGCTTACCGCTCAATACCAAAGAGATTCTACGGTTACGCGCTTTTTTCGATCGGCCTTCGACAAAGGAACATTCGGGATCGTTCAGAGACTCGACGCAAATGGAAATGCGATAGATGAATTCGGAGCTAACGTTGTTAGCCCTACGTTAAACCGACTGACCCTTACGGCCGAAACAAATCGTACTATCAGCCGCAAAAACCGGAGCATTCTCTTTTTTAGGTATCGTTTTGAAGACGTTCGTCTTTATAACATTCAAAGCCTTCTTATCAAAGACCTGCTAATTCCCGATTCTAGAATTCGCATATCCGGCTTCGGCGCAACATTTGTTAGAGATACACGCGAGAATTGCTCGATAAAGTACACGATCCTCGATATCATCGCCCGGGGTGAAGCCGGCGAACCTTGTCGTTATAGCGCAAGCGACCCCACCCGAGGCACGTACCTAACAGCAGAGTATAACGTCTCTGTTCCGGTTTTGGGTGCCAACATCGGCTTCAACAAGTTTCAGGCATCGTATAATATCTACTATACATTCCCTTCGTTGAAAAACACGACTTTTGCGGGGCGCGCGATTTTGGGACTCGCCCACGTATTCTCTTCGGGCAACAGGTTTGCAAATACTCAAACTCCCGATCTCGAGGGCATACTGCCGATAAGCGAGCGATTTTTTGCGGGTGGAGCGAATACACTGCGGGGCTTCGAGTTCGAATCTGCCGGCCCGCGAGTTGTGATAGTTCCGTCCGGGACTTTTCGCGATCGCAATCGCAACCCCGTGTTTCTGGATCCGTTCACCATTCCGTTTGGCGGCAATGCATTGGCAGTCATTAATCTCGAGGCGCGAATACCAATATCCAAATCGATTCGAGCAGTTCCTTTTTACGATGGTGGAAACGTTTTTCGACGCGTCGGCGATGTGGTTAATCCATCCGACGTGCCGCCGAATGACGTATTTCGGCAGAATCTCAGGGTCTTGTGGTCGCACACCGTTGGACTCGGCCTCCGGTTAAAAACGCCGGTTGGAGGCGAATTCGGTATTGACTATGGGTATTTGCTCAATCCGCCGCGGTTCCTGATTCCACAGGTTAGTGCTCCGAACGCAATTTACCGGCTACCACAGAGCCAAATACACTTCAGGTTCTCACAAGCATTCTAGGTTTTGCTGAACTTGATGTTCGCACCTTGACCCACTTGTTTCGGTTTAGTTTATTGATGAATAGGACACGATATGGCTCTCGTCCAGTTCAACTACCAGGTCGTTCTCATGATTCGAATCCGCAAATCTAAAATTCGGCGATGGTGCGGTATTTGATAACCCCTCGGGCAGTTGATGGCTGCCGGATAAAGATTTTGCGTGAATCTGCTCTTCGAGGCGGGAATTTCTTTGTTTATGAAACGCTTTTGTCCGGTACATTGCCCTATCAGCCGCGACTATCAATTGGTCAAAGCTTTCCCCGTGGTTCGGAAAACTCGATGAACCGACGCTTACGCCGACGCAAGCTGACAACTCGTCTCCTACCGGCAGCGTAAACTCTGACACCGCCGCTTCAATTCGCCGGCATAGTTCAATCACGTCTGCACTGTCTGTTTCGGAAATCAGGGCTACAAATTCGTCACCGCCGTATCTTGCGAGAAAATCGTAATCTCTCAACTCATTTTGAATTACTCCGCTGATTTCCTTAAGCATCTTATCACCGGCTTTGTGGCCAAATGTGTCATTGACCGCTTTGAACCCGTCAAGATCAAGCATCAGAAGCTGAAGGTTGTGGCCGCTTCGCTTTGCACGGGCGACTTCTTTCTCGAATTGGATCTGAAGACTTCTGGCATTCGCCAGCCCGGTCATCGGATCCGTCAACGCACGGGTTTCCGTTTCGGCGTGTCGAACAGATTTTCTGACCGCGTCGGCGGCAATTCGCGAGATAGTTTCAAGTAGCCGTGAATGCTCTTCTTCGTATATCGCAAGTTCACTTGAATAGAGAGAAATGGCCCCGATGATCTTTTCGTCTGCAACAAGTGGCAGGCACGCCATTGCGACATATTGTTGACAAATTTCCGAATGCGAGAGAACAAAATCCAGAGATGGATCAACATTTTCGACCGGCTTACACTTTTTTAGAACGTAGCCCGTCGCTCCTTCACCAACCTTCACGCGCTTGCCCCTCAACGCTTCTTCGTTTTTGCCTTCAACGTGTACCGCCGTTGCGAATTCGCCCGCTTCGTCCAGAAGATAAACCAGACATGTATCAAACGGAACGAACTCGGCTACTTTCTTGGTGAAAAGAGACAATATTTCTTCGAGATTCAAGGAAGCGCTGAAATCCCGCGCCATTTCATAAAGCGTAAATACTTCCCGGTTAGCCCGTTTTATCTGTTCGACGTAGTCAGGAACAGATGCTTTTTCAGCAGCAATCTGCGGCTTAATTTCACTAGCGGAATCGAGGCTGTACGCAAGGCCTTGCAGCTCAACCTCCGCTTCAAGCGACCGCAAATTACGGAGAAACGTGTTGACGATACTTGGATCAAACTGGGTTCCTGCTCTTGAACGGAGAAAATTACACGCGTCGTCACGGGAAACAGCCGGGCGATATGGGCGGGCTCCTCGCAAAGTATCGTAGGCGTCAGCTACCGTAAGTATCCGGGCTGTAAGAGGTATGGTGGTTCCTTTGAGACCTTCCGGATAGCCGCCTCCATCCCAACATTCGTGATGATATTTAACCGTCGGCACAACCGGATAAGGAAACCCGACCCTTTCCAGAATTGATGCCCCAACTGAAGAATGTATCTTGGTTTTCTCCAGTTCGGCGGCTGTAAGTCTGCCCGGCTTGTTTAGAATATGGTCCGGAACTGCGAGCTTTCCGATGTCATGGAGAAGCGCCCCTGTACGCAGGGCATTTACTTCACCCTCGCCTAAACCCAGGACTTTGCCGACACCTACGGCATATATCTGTGTTCGACGAACATGTCCGATGCCTACTTGATCGCGGGCGTCTATCGCCGTAGCCAGAGCTTCCACGGTTGCGAGATGCATGCGGCTTGCTTCGTAAATCTGTTTCGTCTGATGTTCAAGCCGCCGAGAGTGAATCTCGTATGCAAGATTACCTACGATCGCGAGCGGTATAACGACGAGGCCGAATGCGAATCCGAAATAATCGAACGCAATAACCAGAAGTATGGTTGCGATGAAACTCACAACATGACCGGCTGCGGGCGCGAGAAATATCTCACGCATTTTGGTTTGGTGGAGTTGGCCGCTTTCCAGTCTGAACAAAATGAACGACAGCAATGAGGTAAAACCATAATGGACGACTGCCATCAAGAATGCTGCAAGGATTATTTCATTTGGTATTAAAAGGCCCTGGTCAGAGATCGTAGACTGTAGATTCCTGAAAAAGCTGAATGCATTAAAGAACACAATCCCGGCGGCAAGGGCACAAAAAATATCCTTGATGGCCTCGAAAAATAAAGTCCGCCGACCGTCGCGGTACTTTCCATAGGTCGCAAGCGTAGCGCTAACTGCCAGCAATATGCCGCCGGCGATGCCGAGCGACACAATTCCCCAAAAAGCGAAGACCGTCTTCGGGGCGAAAATTGCATTGGTCTTGGGAATTTTAATTTCGTATTTGCTGACCAAAACCGCGACGAATATTGACGCCGCGAGAACGACGATGTTTGAAAATGAAAATGAAAACGCCTGATACATGGCAAATCCGAGTACGATTACGCCAACAGCTGCTGCCAACCACCAAAGCGATCTCGACTTGGAATCATTTTGTAACGGACTTTGACTTTTCATTTTCCCTTTTCAGAGGTCAAGCTTCCCTTGCGAATCAACCAAGCTCGTCACGAATATTGGACCGTTCCGTACCGTTAGAATTCGCCCGGAGAACCGGCGGCCTATATTCAATAAGACGCCGTCAGATTCGATACTATACAAAACTCGTGCCAAATCTTATGATTGGTAATGCCATAGATTATGGATGTAAAATTGATTTTTCAATCGTTTTGCAATTTATCTGACCGTTAATGGGAAGTTCAAAATGACCGCGTTCATTCATATTGACCGACCGGTAACGCTAAAGCATTCAATCCCTGGATGGGCGCTGTGCATCCTTGCGACGATCTTCGTTCAGGCCGCCGTTACCTGGGCGCAGCAACCTGATGAGATCATTAAAGTCGATACGGAACTCGCAGCTTTCGAAGTCAGCGTAACTGACAAAAACGGCCGACCGATTCGCAATCTAACCGCAAATGATTTTAGAGTTTTCGAGGATAGTGTCGAACGAACGCCGGATTTTTTTGAACCGATCAAAAAGGAAGAATTTGGCCGGCCAATGTCGATCGTATTCGCTCTGGATGTTTCCGGCAGCATGACGGCGCAGGAGCTGCAGAAGCTTAGGTCGGCGTTGCAAAGTTTCGTAGACCGGCTGGCCGACTACAACTCGTATTTTGCGGTCACGACGTTCGCTATGGAGGTCAAGACCCTACAGTCTTTCACTAACCGTCGGGAAAAGCTTGAAAGATCATTTGCTAAGCTGAAACGTGATCAGGAAGGGCTATCAACGCACGCCTATGACGCGGTCGATGACGCGGTTCGGATGCTGTTACGAAAATCGCCCAAGTTTTCCGGCAACCGCCTTACAAAGCGGGCAATCATCGTTATTACTGACGGTTTTCCCGTCGGCGACGTGGTTTCGCCTGACACTGTGATCGAACGAGCAAATGCAGCTGAAACGACCGTGTATGCGGTTATTTTGCCGTCTTACTCGCGGCTCCAGCGAACAAAAAGACCGCTTCTGACTCCGCTGGAAGCTAGTGGATTGATCGAGCGAACCGGTGGACGGAGTTTCTACGCCACGGATAACAGCTTTGAACCACTATTTAACTCACTTGCGGAAGAAATCACCACGTCGTACGCTATTGCGTTTTATCCAAGCGAAGAGAAACGGATGGATGGGAAGTTCCATGAGGTGCGGATCGAATCCCGCAAAGGACTTGTCATAAAGCAGAATCGCCCCGGGTACCGACAGCTTGTCGAGACTAAATAATTCGCCGATGCCAGGAAACGTGTTTAGAACGGGTCGTCAATCGTAGTCGTGAGGGCCAAAATCATCATCCCCAGCTGAATCTTTTTCCGGTTCTTCGTACTGGTCCAATTCGATCGGATCAAGCCCGACGACGACTAAGCTCGACTGACATTCGTCACAATTGACGCGGTCGCCTTGTTCCATATCAGCGTCCACATAAACTTCCTCATCACATTCGGGACAAATCGATGTAGGCATTTTTTCTTTCTCCGGAAATCTACTAGATTTAGTTAACCTTGCTTTTACGCCAAGCAAAGAAGTATGCATTCAAATCTAACTTTTTATGGAATATAATTGCAACAATCGTCGCTAAATTTCTCTAGATCTGATTTATTGTCCGGGCGGCTCACAAATTTCACATGCAGTTTCCCTTTAGTTTGCCTCAAAACAAAAAGTTCGACGTGATCGGGTTCGGAACTAACGCCGTTGACTATCTAATTCAAGTTCCGGAATATCCGGCTTTCAACTCGAAGATCGAGCTGACCGATTACACGCAAGCGGCGGGCGGTGAAGTCGCCACGTCAATGGCCGGACTGCGGCGGCTTGGCCTCAAAACATCTTATATCGGGCGTTTCGGCTCGGACGCGTCGGGCGATTTTGGTATGCGTTCTCTTCGTGACGAAGGCGTCGATCTTCAATATGCGGAACAGATCGATGGTGCCCGGACGCAAATCGCGTTTATCCTCATAGACGAACGGAACGGCGAGCGAACGGTTATCTGGCAGCGTGACGAAAAGCTCTCGTACGACGCGGCGGAGGCGCCGCTCGAAGCGGTCGGGCGGACCAAAGTGCTGCATTTTACTCCGCACGATGTAAAGGCCTGTCTCGCAATGGGCAAACGGGCGAAGGAGACGGGCGTTGTAGTTTCGGTCGATATAGATAATTTGTTTGAGGGCGTTCAGGAACTTCTTTCCTATGTGGATATCTTTATCGCATCGGCCGATTTTCCAAAGAAGTTGTTTGGCACCAACGACCGGCGCGAGGCTCTCCGCGAGATCAAATCGCTTTTCGGGTGCGGAATAGTGGGAGTTACTCTCGGAGAGGCCGGCTCAATCCTGTTGTGCGGCGATACTTTTATTGAAACGCCGGGCTTTGCCGTGCCCGGCGGATGTAGGGATACTACCGGTGCCGGCGATTCATTTCGCGTCGGGCTGCTTTACGGGCTGATCAACGGCGAATCCGTCGAAGAAAGTGCGAAAATGGCGAACGCGGTCGCCGCGCTAAAATGCCGCGCTGTAGGAGCCCGAACGGCACTCCCAAATATTGAAGAACTTAACGGTTTGATCCGCACGTCATGACACTGTTCCACCCGTCCATGCGTTCCACTGTTCCAGGGTGGAACAAACGGAACAGGCTCAGCTCAAAGCCCGCGGCAGACTTCCGATTCCCAAGGAGTAGCAACTGCGCGATCGATTGCCGCCTTTAACCCCTTTAAATTCCAATCCTTACGCTGGATTATTGCACCGTTCGAATATTCGATCCGATTTATCGCCACCTTAGAATCAAAAAGCTTTCCCGCCTCATTCGACAGGCTTTCGACACTTATCACGTCGCTTGGCCCAAACGAGCTAAATATTCGAAGTTCCTTCTTTTCTCTCGCTTTAATATGAGCAGCGCAAAGGAATTGCCGAGTTACACGGTTTGCCGGATTTGCCAGTTCGGTGAACTGAAACTCCAGAAAAATCACATCGATCGCGGAATCAGATTCGTTCCGCAACTTTGCATGATAAGCAAAACCTTCAAGGGCCTTTGCTTGCATTGTGCGAGATTCCTGCGTGATCTTTTCCAAAGCCTCACTGCGACCATCAACGGTAAGCGTGTTGGGATCAATCGCTCCCGGTGACAACTGTGCCCGTGCCTCTCGTTGAAATTTCTTATTCTCTTGGATTACCGCGCGTGCCGGAACGATTTTACCCGAGTCCTTCACCGCAGCCGCTTTGCGATCCCGATACCATCTGAATTCCAGAACCGTGAGCGGCGAGTCGTGGTCCGCACGATCAGGAATCTGTGCCATCGAAATGCTTCCCAGCAAAAATGGCAAGAGGAGAATAATTCTCATAAATGGCCTCCACTGGTTTTAGCGGTAGATGAGGCCAAGTATGAACCATTTATGCCGGGCGTGGGGATTTTTTTTCACTATAACTTGTCGTTGAAAAATCCGACTACTAGCGCCCACGCATCATTCGCCGCGGTTTCGTCATAAACATCCGGTCTGGTGTCGTTAAAAAAGGCGTGGTCGGCTTCGTATTTCACGGAGTGGATCGGCAATTCGTATCGTTCGGCAGCATCTTCGAGGTAAGCCACCTTCTCGGTATTGATCCATGCATCTTTCATGGCGGAAACAAAAATTGTAGGTGTTTTCAACTTCCGCAAAATATCTTCTTCCGGAATATCGCCGTAAAACGGAGCGGCCGCGCTGAAACCTTCGAGCTCGCATGCGGCGCGTAGCGCAAATGTTCCGCCCATACAAAATCCGGAAATCCCAAAATGCGAGATACCGTTTAATCTGCCCGCCGCATCGACCGCATTTCTGATAGTGTCCAACCCGTCTTCGACTGCAAGCCCGTGCATTAACGCCGAGGCCTCGTCCGAATTCGAAGCAATTTTTCCGCGATAAAGATCTGGTGCGATCGCAACAAATCCTTCCGCGGCGTAACGCCCCGCGATGTCTTTTATGTGATCGTTAAGACCCCACCATTCCTGTATCAGGACCACCGCTTTTCCGCTCGTTTCTTCGGGCCGGGCAACGTATGCCGTAGTTTCGCCATTTGCGGTATTGAAAGAGATCGTGTCAGATTTCATGCTGTTTAATAACTCTCCTGCTCGTAATAGTATGAATGATCTCCATCATATACGAGATATCGGACCGAGTTAACTTAACCACATTCTTGGAATTGCGCTTAAAAGAACCGGACCGTGTACCCAAATCGCACGCCGCGGCCGATTTCGGGCGAAATATCCTTGATAAATGAAATGTGGTTATAAAACAGCCTGTTTCCTATATTATACGCGTTTACCGTAAAGATGTGGGCAAAGTGCTTCGACGGAATAATATATGAGCCGGCGATGTTAAAAACGCCGTAACCGGCGGTCGGCGTTTCATTTTCAAAAACGCGATCCTGGTCGCCGACAGCGACAAACTCAGGCCGTACGCTTAGATTATTATAATGAACGTCCAGCCCGACACGCCCGCGTAAAGGTGCAATACGCGGCAATGCGCGGCCGTCTTTAAGCTCGGCGTTGACGTAATCGAACCCCGTCAGGATGTTAAGATATTTGTGTGCCGTTATATCAAGGCTAAGCTCGGTTCCCGTGAAACGGCTGTCGGCCTGCAAATACTTTGCGATCGGAAAGCCGCTTCCCTTATCGATCTCACCGGTCGGAGCAAGAAAGACGAAATCCTTGAATGCATAATAATAGAAGTTGGCCTCGGCTTTAAAACGCTTGTTTTGCTGCCGCAGCGAGAAGTCGACGCCATTACTGACCTCGGGGCGAAGGTTCGGACTGCCGATCTCAAATGCGAGCGTGCCGTCGTGCGGGCCATGATTATAAAGTTCTTCTAAAGCCGGAGCACGATAGCCTCGTGAATAATTCGCAACGAACGCTCCGCCTTTCCACAGATCGAATCGAGCGCCTGCCGCACCCGAAAAACCCGTGAAATTCCGATTTAACAGATTAGGATTGACCGGATCGTAACGATTGTTCTCGATACGACCGCCAAACTGCAGTGTTACACGTTCGAACTTCAATTCTTCAAGCCCAAACACGGAAAATGCGTCTTGCTTTACAGGGCCATCGATCAGGATCTCTTGACCGACGGTCGAATAATTTCGATGAAACCCTTCGAAACCAAATCGGCCGCTGAGCTTGCCGATCTTCTTTTGGTCGAATATTCCGCGATAAGAATACACGCGGTTGTGAAATGTCGTGCCGACTATATTGTCCGCAATTTCCTGATGGCGGTAATTGCTGATATCGACCGTAAACTTTATTCCGCTCACAAGCCAGTCGGCATCGTTGTAGCCAAAATTGAACTTGACGGCGTTTCGCCAAACCCGAAGGCTTCGATTCTCAGGAGCTACCTCGCGAAAATCCAGCGGAATACCGTACCGGCTCTGATAAAAAGTGTAATTCGCATTGAAAAACGCCTTCTTTGCGAAATATCCAAAACCTGCGGTACCGGCGGCGTTTCGCGTGAAAGTATTATTGACCTTGCCAAAATTTCCGCCCGCGTTATAGTCGCCTGTTCGCTGACCGCTGGCGTTGCTCCAAAACATCCAGTTCTTTATGCCGTATTCGAGCCCGCCGGATACCGCGGCCTGATTATTATTGGTGCCGCCAATACTCGAAAAATAGCCGCGAACGCCCGGATGCGCCCCTTCGTCGTGCCCGCTGATGGCATTGACCACTCCCCCGATCGCGTTGCTCCCATAGAGCAGCGTTGCCGGGCCTTTGACTACTTCGATTCTTTCAACTGCAAGGGTGTCGATAGGCTCGGAGTGGTCACCGGACTGCGACGCCAGCGAACCGGCAGAAATGCCGTCGGCTGCGACCTTCACCCGATCTCCGTCAAAACCGCGAATGACCGGCCGCGATGAACCTGGCCCAGATGAGCGTTTCGACACCCCGGCTTCGTTGTCAAGGACTTCACCTAGCCCAACCGCTGCCCGGGATGCGATCTCGTTCGAACCGAGCGAACTTACGGACGCAATCGATTCAAAAGCTGTTTCCTCCGTTCCGCTGGCCGTGACCGTCACCTGCTCCTTAATGCCTGATATCTGTAATTGAAAATCAACCTTCGCC
>JAYSON010000202.1:0-1642 GCA_043722725.1 Chloracidobacterium sp. | reverse complement strand
TTTCTTTTTGGACATATATTTCTCGCTCTGACTCGGTCGCGAAACACGCCTCCGCCTGATTCTTTGCGACGCGCCGGATATTCTCGGATTCAATTGTGTTGATTTTAGGAATGGAATGGCGTAAAATGCGGGGTTGTAGGGCTTCGCATTTACGGAACATTCCGTTCCTAAAAGTGAACCACACGGCCTGATCGGTAACTCAAATTACCGATCAGGCTTTTATCGTGTTTTCACGCTAACTAAATTCATTCCCCCTTGCTCGGTCAACAACAAAAAGCCGACTATCCAGTACCAAAGATAATCGGCTCTAATCTTACTCTGTTTACGGTTTCGACCTTACTTTCAGGAACAGATTGGCTTACGAAGCCACAGAAACCTATCAATCGAAACCCGGTGGAAGTCTCAAAATGTGAAATTCAAAAGTTGCAGGAGGTGCTCAACATTAACTTTTCTCAATTGCTTGAATAACGTTTATTGATTTACAAAGCCATTCTTTGACTCATCCCACGATCAATATACCCATGAAAAACAGCATTTATATGGTGCAAAGGAAATCACCACAGTTCTCAAACAAATGCAAAGCCATATTCGCAGCCGGTAATCTTTGTGTTTCACTTCGCTAGATACTTCGAGAATACTTTTGGTTGCTTATGCCTCAAAAAAAATTTGGGTGAGACGAACTATTTAATTCTGCGGTAAGTAAATTGAAAATTCGTTATTTTCGGACTACCCCGCAGCGAGCTGACGGGGTATTCGCCCGAAAATTAGTCGGCAAAGCCCGACTATCGCGAATTTTCAAAGACAAAGAGTTACGCCCTTTCAGGGCTAATAAAGAAACCCACGCTGCAAGCAGACGCGGAATTCTTGTCGATTAAACTGTTGGCACAGCTTCCGTCGCAATTTTTCGCCTGCGACGGGCGCTTCGCCACGTTTTAAGGCCTTCTCTTGCCAAGCTTAAAATTGGTTTCCGATTGTCGAATAGCAATTTTATCCACGCGGATTTGCTCATTTGCGGAAAATAAATCCCGCGGAAGAAAAGTCTTGCTACAAGGTGGCCGATGCGAACGTCAATCGGCGTGTGCTTGATCATTTCAATCGCTTCAAGATTACGCTCAGGGCTGTACGAAGCGGACCAAGCGTCGAACGTTTCCACCTTGGCATCCTCGATCGTCATCTTGAGCGGATTGTGCGCCATTACAAACGGTGCGAACTCGAGCCAGTGCTTTGGCCGGTGGAGACGGCCTGCTTTCTGCAAACGCGTATACAGCGGCGTTGACGGAAACGGTGTAAGCTGCCCAAAAACCGGCAGGCCCGGTGCCCAGCTCTCGATCTCATCGACAGTTCTCTTGGCGACCCCGACCGTATCGTTGTCCATTCCAAAGATGAACGATGTAATTGCAAAAATATTTCGCTTTGCAAGGCCGTCGAGGACGGCCCGGTAATCGGATGGTTTCGAGAAATTCTTGTTTACGTCGGCCATATTCGCCGGATCGATCGATTCCATCCCGATGAATATCCACTTTCCGCCGGCTTCCGCGATCAAATCGACGAGTTCTTCATCGCCCAGTAAATTCGCGCTGATCTGGGCCACCCAGGGCAACTGGGCTCCGGCGGCGATCATATCCCGCAGCAGCGATTTAAG
>JAYSON010000201.1:0-4443 GCA_043722725.1 Chloracidobacterium sp. | reverse complement strand
ATGAATTGGCTGGTCGGTACACCCAGAGTCCGCAGCAGCCCACTGCCCTGTACCTGAGGCTCGCGCTGATCGCTATTTGTAAAGGTGTAAGACGTGAAGATATTCGTGGACGATGTTGCTTTAATATCCCCAATGAATTCAAGGCCGCGGGCGATCCCGCCTTTTTGACTTTCGTAACCTCCAAACGGCCTCACAGTATTCCCGATATTCGGCACCGGAAATCCAAAGCCGATCGTGTCGATCAGCTTCGTGTAGAAATATGTCGCCGATAGAATCGCCTTCCTGTCGAACAAATATTGGTCGATGCCCACATCAAAAGCAGCCGTTTTTTCCGGCTTCAGGCTCGGATCGCCTAGTGCAACAAATGCGTTTGATGGAAAGGTGTTGAAGAATGTTCCGTAGCGTTCATAGAGCGAGGGCACGCGGTATCCGTTCCCGAAATGCGTGCGCAGCTTTGTACCCGAACTCGAAAAGAAATACGACGCCGAGCCGTCAAATGTATATGCGGACGGCGGATTCTGAATTGTCAGGTTCGAATACGGAGCGTTGACCAGGCTGAATCCCGGCTTTTTCAAACCAAAGAACTGTGCCCTAAATCCGCCGGCAAACTGCAGTTTGCCGTCGAGTAATCGGACCAGGTCTTGAAAGTATATCGCGTTGCTTGATTGAGAAGCGTCGGTAAAAAAATCGGCGGTTCCGCTCGGCGTCGAGCCGTCGTTGCGGAAATTTTCCTGCTCGAATTCGTAGCCGGCGGTAAATCGGTTGTAGCTGTTCGGTGTCCAGTCTATATGCCCGTTTGCCGTGTGGATAGTGCCTTTGAAAACGCTTGTCGAAGCGCTTTGAAAGCCCGCTCCTAGAACGCCGTTGTTGTTCGTCCGCTTTGTCGTCAAGCCTGAATAGGAACCCTGAAAAATAAGCTTGTCGTTTATGATTTGCGTCAAAACGATTTGGCCGTTAAAGAATTTCGATCTCTGCGAATTGTCCGGATCATTCGCATCAAAGACAAAGTTCACGTTCGGAACTGCGTTAATTATCGTACTTGCCGACGGCGGCAAGATGCCGAATGTATCGGGGCTGGAATTTAAGGCGACAAATGCTTCCGACAGAAAAAACCTTGCCGAAATGTTCGTCTTCGAAAAAGGACTGAATTCGACGCGCGACTGAAAATTTGTATTATTCGCCTTGTCGTCGCCATCGATGCCTTTGGTATACGCCGTCCGCGAAACGGCAGCGTTAAACCCGAACTTGCCATCGCTCGTTCCCCTGCTCACATTTCCGCGAAAACGTCCGAGCCCAAGCCCGCCCACCGCTCCGCTCACCTGTCCGTGCCATCCGTTCTGCGGCACCGGTGTCTGAAAATCGACCGTACCGCCAATCGCATTCGTCCCGTATAACGACGAACCAGGCCCGCGCAAAACCTCGACCCTGCTGACGCTCGTCAGCGTAAAATCCGACAGAAATGCCGACGCATCCCCTGTGATCGAAGCCGGATCGCGAAACCGCATTCCGTCGATAAGTATCGCGGTGTCCTGGTTGCGAAGCCCGCGTGATTTGATCGAAGCCGTCCGCCCAAATCCGCCAAGCTGCTGCACCCGAAAACCCGGAATCGTTCGCAAGGAATCAACCAGCGTGATATCCGCACGGTCGCGCATTTCCTGGCCGGAAATGACGCTTATTGATTTAGATACTTCGTCGAGCGGTTGTGGTGCGTCGGCGGAGATTGTAACTCTCTCATTGAATGCCCCCGGATAGATCCGCCGGGCATCGAGAACGAGGTCGAGATCGACCGTTAGCTGCTGTCCTTTTACCAGAATAATTTCGCGGCTGGTCCGGTGCGTGTCAAAAAAAGCGGCGATCGTATACGTGCCCGCCTTCAAATTATCGAAAACAAATTTGCCCGCAGAATCGACAGTTGCCGTTAAAGGCTTGCCCGATGATGTCAATGTCACCGTCGCGTTAGTTATCGGCTGATCATTTATCATAACCAGCCCGGAAACGCTGCCGCTCTCCTGAGCAAATACGGCAACGGTAAATAAAAACGTTATACAAAGAACTAATAAAACTTTCATTGAAACTCCTTTTCTGCCCATCGCAGAATGGTTTTAACCTGACAAACGGGCAAAGTTCCCGGCTCTTCCATATGCGGAATCACGGTTGCGTGGGCAGTGTTGGCTTTGCACCAAACTTCCTTTGCGTCGCTTGTCTAAAAGTAAGAGTCATGCGTTTACGCGTGAGCTTTTCACGCCTGAAGGCGCAACTCTTACACTAATAAATCGTCGTCACCCTGACTTTCCTGCTCGTCGGATTTTCATCCAGCAAGACCTGTACATCAAAAACTTCCTTCAAATTCTCTTCGCAGAGAACGTGCTGGGGTTCGCCGATAGCAAATATGCGACCGTCTTTCAAAAGCATGATCCGGTCGGCAAATTCCGACGCGAGATTCAGATCGTGTGTGATGACAATGGCCGCATTTCCGTCCTGTCGGCACCGCTCGCGGACAAGCCGGAACATCAACGCCTGATGAGCGAGATCGAGATTCGCTGTCGGCTCATCCAGCAGCAAGATTTTTGCTTCGGTCGCCAATGCCCTCGCCAAAACGACGCGCTGACGCTCACCGCCGGAAAGCTCATTCATCAGGCGGCTTTTGTAATCAGCCAGATCGCATTTGTTTAGGGCATCCTCCGTAATTTCGAGGTCGTGCTCCGTCTCCCAGCCAAACGCCGAGCCGCGGGCAAAGCGGCCAGAGAGCACAAATTGCAGCACCGTGACCGGGAATTTTGTCTCATTTTCCTGTGCGACCACGGCGATAGCTCGTGCCATTTGCCGCCGCGAAAAACTCACCAGATTATTGCCGTCGAGTACGATTTCACCAATCGATACCGGCAGCGTTCCGTTCAAGGCGCGAATCAGCGTCGTCTTACCGGCACCGTTCGAACCGAGCACCGCAATGATTTCGCCCGTTTTCAGTTCGAACGAAACGTCCTGCAACACCTGACACGGGCCGTATTTAACTGTAATGTCTCGAACTTCCAGCACTTAGATGATTGCCGTAAAAAGACACAAAAGGCGAAAAAAGTTTTTGTGACTTTTGCGCCTTTTTGCGGCTAATTCCTCTTCAATAGATAAATAAATAACGGTGCTCCGATCAAAGCGGTTATCGCGCCAACCGGCAATTCCCTCGGTGCTATCGCAGTCCGCGCAACAGTGTCCGCCAAGACAACAAATATCGCGCCGGCAACCGCCGAGAACGGCACAACAAGCCGGTTATCGCTGCCGACCGTCATCCGAACGAGATGCGGCACGATCAACCCGACATACCCGACCGAACCGCTCGCCGCGACGGTCGACCCGACCAAAACGCTCACGACGACAAAAACTATCAGCCTTACACGTCCGACCTCGACGCCCAGATCGAATGCATCGCGTTCGCCTATCATCAGTAAATTCAATGATTTGGCCTGTGAACTCAGGATAATCGTTCCGACGACCGACACTCCGAGCGTCAGGTAAACTCCGTTTATCGTCGATTGCGAAAGATCGCCGAGCAGCCAAAACGTAAAACTCCGCAGCTTTGTCGCGTCCAGAAGTGTCGTCAGCAAAACAAGGATAGACGATAGAAACGTCGTGACGATAACGCCGGAAAGCACGAGCCTCTCAACATTCATCCCGGTGCGGCTTTTTGCCATTTGATAGACCGCGAATGTTGCGATGCCCGCACCGGCAAACGCTAGAAACGGCCGCGACCATTCAAACTGTTCAAAGAACACGAACGCCAACATCGTCCCCAATGCGGCACCGTTCGAAACGCCCAGCAAATAAGGTTCGGCGAGCGGATTTCGCAGCAGCGACTGCAACGCCGCACCGGAAACGGCCAAGGCTGCCCCAACGCAGGCTCCCAGCAAAACACGCGGAATGCGGACATCGAAAAGTATCGTCCGCTCTTGGTCGCTCAGATTAAAAAACGAGAGACGTTCACTTCCGAAAGACACCGCAAGGACAAGCACGGCTGCAAGCCCGGCCAATAGAAACAATGCAATTTTTATTCTTCGATCCAAAATTTTTCAGGCATTTAGCCTCCGGAATAACTTAAAACTGATAAGTAATAACTGAAAACGCCAAACCGATTCCTAACTTATCAAGTGTTAGTTAACCGCTATTTTCACCTGCTCCAGCTTTTCGGCAATTTGCTCGAGAGCATCCACGATCCGCGGCCCCGGTCGCGAAAGCAGGTCGGCATTTATGCTGTAAACGTGTTTGTTTTTGACCGCTGGCGAATTTCTAAAAACCTCATTCGGCTCGCGATTGTCTGAGCTTTCTGAAAGAATGATCACCTCCGGATTCAGGGCCAGAGCGGTTTCCTTGCTTAATTTCGGATAAGCGGTCGGAAGATCGGCAGTGGCCGAAACGCCGCCCGCACGGGCTATAATATCCGTAATAAACGAA
>JAYSON010000200.1:0-3192 GCA_043722725.1 Chloracidobacterium sp. | reverse complement strand
TTGTTTCAGTCCGATGCGGAAGATATGACCGAGTTTCAACCGCCGGATACGCGTTCGCTGCCCGACGAAGACCTGATAGAAGACGAGCAGGCCCGGATGATAGCGAAGGCGATTGAAACTCTGCCGACGAAATATCGCGTTCCAATTATTTTGCGGGACATCGAAGGTAAAACTTACGACGAAATCGCGGCCATCATGGAACTTGGGCTCGGGACGACGAAATCGCGCATCAGCCGGGCGAGAGGCCTGCTGAAAGAAAAGCTGAAGCATTATTTTTTGTAAACGATGAGTTACGACAAAGAGAAAATTAAAGAAACAGATACTGAGATCCTGAGTCCGGATGAACGCAAAATTTCGGAAATGTTGGGGAACCTGAGAATGATCGGTGCACCGAAGGATTTCGATCATCGGCTCAAAGCACGAATCGCAAATTCTTCACCTGTCAGACATAATTCGGCCGGCTTTCTTCCTGTTTTAAGATATGTGCTGCCGTTGGGCCTGTTTTTTGTAATCGGTGCGACACTTATCTGGAACAATTCTCTAAACGTCGATCAAGACACTGTTCCGTCAGTTGCCGAGACCACGCAGCCCGTGGCTCCCGCTATGACCGCGCCGCTGCAGGCCGAGGCAAGCAGCCGCAGCATTGAAACGTCATCTGTCCAACCGAATATTAGCAATTCTTCACTCGTGAAGATTGAAGACGCAATTGCCCGACAGCCGAAGACGTCTCCACAAAAAATCGAAAAAAATTCAAGGACTGATAATCGCTCATTTGTTATTGCTTTGAGACAGGCACCTAAACCGATCCTCCCCAAAGGATTCAATGCCGAACCAGTGATCACGCGAGTTGCTCCTCCGGGATTTGAAAACAAACGGCGGTTTACCGCAAAGGAAGTGCTCTCTACGATTGGAGTTGAAGCCGAGTTTGACAGTAGGAGCTGGAAAGTGAGATCGGTAGTTAAGGACAGCGCAGCAGACCGTTCGGGAATCCGCGCCGGAGATCTTATGGAAGCGATAGACGGCCGGCCTTTAGATGACAAAACGATATTTACAGGCAGTTTTAGCGCGAAAACTATCAATATCGTGCGCGAATCCAAAAGCCTGCTGATCGAGCTTAAGAATAGATAGAATCAGGGATTCTTCTGCTCGTTTACTTTCGCGTCTTTAACTTCGGTAGTGAATTTGCGGTAATCGGAGGATTTAATCGTTTGATTAAAATCTATTCCTTTGACAAAAAACAATCGCACGGACATATTTATATCCATTGACGATGGCAGCCAAATCTCGTCGTTCACTCGCTCCTGTTCCACAGTGAAGGAGGCTCCTTTTTTGAGTTTCGCGACCACGCCGCCGCCTATCTTATAACTATCAAACAAAAACGCTTCGAGACGTGCGACCTGTTTATCCTTCTCGTCGATCCACATTACACCTGCTGTTTTACCGAAAAGTTTAAGAATGCTCTTAGCGTTTTTGAGATCGAAATTCGGATTTGGTTCAAAGTCGAACACGATCATGTCGCGGCCCCGAAAGCGTTCACGTCTCGGATTGATTAAATTCGAAGCCCGCAAGACTTCGGCGACCGATACGCGCCCGCGATCGTCCGAATGCGTGCCGCCGGCCGCCTGTGAAGCCTCTTTTGCTTCCTTTTTGGCTATCAGTTTTTCGATCTCTTCAACGCGCTTCTGAGCATCCTTGTCGGCACTTTCCTGCTCGCTCGGGCTGAGCGGTTTCGAGTCCTTTTCGATCAGACGGCTTATCCGGTAGCCCTTATAAAAAGACAGTTGAAAGGTTTCCGATTCGGTTTCGGTAAGGATGCCGTCTTTGCCGACCTCGCGTTTCGTAGATTTTTGCAAGAATGAATAGGTGTCCAGAAGCCTATCAACTTTGTCTTCGTTATCCTGTAATTGTTTGAGAAGCGTGGTGATCTCGGGCAGCTCGGTTGAGGTTTGCGGGAAATCGAATACGCCTTTCGCAATCGATTCATTGATCTTCACACTCTCAAGTTTTATTTCGTAAGCGTCGTCGCCAATGTTCAGTTTGATCTGAAACGGCTGCATTACGCCATCGACCCGGCGATAATCTCTGTACGAAAACACCTTCAAGGATTCGCCGGCGGGTATTTCCTCGCGGACGAGCAGGCCGGAAGACGCGTCGAAACATAGCTTTATCGTCACGCCTTTCGCGGTATTCAGCAGAATGACATTCGCCGTCTTGCCGTCAATATTGGTTTGTCCGCCGGAAAGGATCTTTGACTTCTCTTTCTTATAATTAAGCCACCAGGCGTTTCTGAAGGAAGCTTCGGCCTGAAAATCGAGGCTGGCTTCGCCCGTCAGCGTACTCAGCCCGCCGCGCGAATCCCGCTGCCAACCTGATTTGCCGTTGTAACCGGATTCGGTTTCCAGGCCGTCAAGCTCGTAGCTCAAATGATAGAGATTCGGCTGAGAGGTCTCCATTGAAAAACGGCCGCTTACACCATCGACCGTTCGCGTGATCGCTCCCGTTTTCTTCCACGAATGTACCGAATGAAGTGCTTTCGTCCCGCCAAATGCCTTTTCCGCTTGCTTCAGTATTTTTGACGGTGATTGGGCCGATACACCGATTGAAAAAGCAAAAACGAATAAAAATAATATGAAAGGTTTGATAGACATAAATAAGGTTCGGAATGAGTATGCTATTGTTCACGGCTATGACCCGCATTCGCCGCTGTCGGCGGCAGCAAAAATAGTCCAATTAGATAAAGAATGACAGCGAAAAACTGAATATAACCGGTCCCAGCCGAGAATTGCGGCAGATCGAGAAGCCACGTAAACGCCTCTTTCGCCGGGTTCTCGATGATCGATCGCAGCCAGCTCTCGCTGGTTGGTGCCGTCAGATTCGCAAGCACTAGGTATTTGACGACAAATGCTAGACCGAACAATCCGCCGAGACTTCGCAAAAGCTTTTTGGTGTCAAAATCCGCGAAAAGGTTGTTCCATAAAGTCCAAAAAAAACAAAAAGCGACGATCCAAAAAGGCAGGCCTTGCTCAGGCAGAAGAGAATTGAACAGCTGCGTTGTAGCCGCGAAAAGCGTAAGCAGGACCGATGCGTCGGCCAGGTTTTTTACGAGCGGAAAATCTTCCGAAAACCATCCGTCGAGTCTCACCAAACCGGCCCGGAAAAATAAAACCAGCAATATCACCGCAAAGATCAAAC
>JAYSON010000199.1:0-8273 GCA_043722725.1 Chloracidobacterium sp. | reverse complement strand
AGACATGAGTTGAAGGGTGGCTATCAACGCTTCAAGATCTTCAACGATGCACTGAGAGGATATGCCGCCAAAGGAAGAATTGACTTCTATTACGGCTTCTCGATTACTGATCTTGGCTCAGTATCGACACCGACCGCTCCGGTATGTAACGCGGGGCAAACGACGGGATGCATTCTCGGAGCAGGTGAGCTTATTCGTGTGGGTACGATCGGAACCGCTTCAAACCTGAACCAGGCCATTTACATTCAGGACAAATGGCAGCCATTTAGCCGATTGACACTTAATTTAGGTGTTCGTTTTGAAAAAGAAGACCTTCCTTCGTTCAATGGGTTTGCTCCACCTATTAACTTTGGCTACGGCGATAAAATTGCCCCGCGCCTCGGTTTTGCGTATGACATATTTGGGGATGGCAAGACGAAAATCTTCGGTAGTTACGGAAGATTTTTCGATCGTCTGAAATTTGAGCTTCCCCGTGGTTCATTCGGCGGCGACATCCAGCTGATCGACTTTTTTGAAATTTTTCCTGGCGAGACTTTCGGTCAGTTTAACCCTGCGAATATTCTGGGAAGCTTTACGGGGCCGAGCCGCTGCCCGGCCACTGGCTTTATTGCTCCTGGAGCTCGTAGCCGATGCCAGCAAGACCAGCGTGTTGCTTCAAATGACCCGAACGCCACCCTTCTTGACGGTGGTAAGGTTGATCCTAACCTAAAACCTTTCCGTCAAACGGAATTTACGGTTGGAGCCGAACGTCAATTGAGCCGTGCTTATGTCTTCCGCACGCGTTACACATTCAAGAATGTTGACCAGGCGATCGAAGACGCGGGCATTCGAAATGCGCAAGATAGTGAAGCGTACGTCATCGGTAATCCAGGCCAGGGTCTCCACTTAGAAGTGTTAAAAAGCCTTGGTTATACCGTCGCTGTCAAACCGCAACGTCGTTATGACGCTGTAGAATTCGTGGTGGAAAAACGGTTGTCAAACAACTATTATTTCAACGTGAATTACACGTATAGCCGTTTGTTTGGCAACTACTCCGGTTTAGCAAGTTCGGACGAAAATGGACGTGCGTCGCCGGGTGTTAACCGCTTCTTCGATCTTCCGTTTGCCGGCATCACCGCAAAGGGTAAACCGGATAACGGACGACTTGCAACGGATCGACCACATGTGCTCAACGCCTATGGCGCTTACATATTTGACTGGAATGGAAAAAGTCACTCAACCGAGTTGTCCGCTTTCCAAACTTTCACATCTGGAACGCCCCAAACAACTCAAGTCAACTTTATTACCATATCGCAGACGATCCTTAATGAACGTGGTGATTTAGGAAGGACTCCAACATTTAGTCAAACAGATTTTGCCATTACTCATCGTTATCGCTTTGGTAGAGACAATCGATTTACGATCGCTGGCGATCTGAACTTTCTTAATCTGTTTGATCAAAGAATAGTTACGCGTTTGTATACTCAACTTAACGGACCGGGAATTGGTATCGGTGGTGTAAATCTTGGTTTCCCGGATAATGCTGCCGGTGTAACCAATGCGTTTACGTCAGGTGCGTTGTATACGCCGATCGTTAATTATTTGAACGGAAGCGCTACTGTTCTTAACCGTAAGGACATTCGCTTTGGACAGCCTGATGCATATCAAGATCCGCGTAATATTCGCTTTGGTTTCCGCTTCCTCTTCTAGTTTGAAGAGTTAGCTTAACTTTCGAGCCCGTCTAAGTGAAATCTTAGACGGGCTCTTTTTGGATTTAAACTCACAGACTTTTCTCGAGGACGCCATGAGAACGACGATGCTGATATTAGTAGGAATAAGGTTGTGCTTCAGTGAAATGTAAAGGCAGGATCAAATTGAATTGGACTACTTCATTCCGATGCGAAGCAGCAGGTGAATTTGATTATTTTCGTGCAAGGTTAGGGTCTGAGTGATCGATTATCGGCGTAATGAAAATAAAACTGCGGGTCAACTGATTGACCCGTAGTTTTATACGCCTTCTTTGCATCTCCCTAACCTATTGCACGAACAAATCTCGGTCGTGTAATAATGCTAAAACATCAGAGCGTCACCGACCGTCATCTTTGATACCTTAAATTCAAACGTCCTTGGAACCAGATATGCGAAGCGGTTCCTTGAATCGAGGAACGTCGGGTTAAATACAAATCTCACTTCCTTCGACTCAGGGGTAAGAAGCGGAGCATCGGCAGCGTTTGCTCGCTTAAAGTAAAATACTGCCTGATCGCGGAAGTTTTGAGGTGCGTTAAACTGAACTAACTCACGTTCCTCACCTTTGTCATTGACTAGCTTTGCATTTCCTTTCAGATCGGCAAATGTCATGCTTTGAAAGACACCTTCTTCGATAAATTGGCCGGAAGAATCAGTAAACTTGATCAACGTGACCACATAAAATTCTTTGCAGATGGCGCAATCCAGAAATTTCTTTCGATCGGCGTCAAAACTCGCTTTTTCGGCGTCGTTCAACTTGTCGTAGCCGGCATTCAGTTGCTGAAGTCTGACTAGAGCCTGACGCACCGGAAGAGCCGAATGTAAACGCATCACGACAGGAGGCGGCCCAAAATTCCGGCTGACGCTGCGAGGATTGGAGCCGCCGCTGTTGGCTGTTTGACCCTGCTCGCGGGCAACCTGACCGGCCGCTGCATTCGCGGAGCCGATTGGCGATTGATAGGTTTTCGCCCAGGGCGAGTCCGTCAGCATTTTTATCGCCTCATCCTTTCCCCATTTGTCGTAAGGCTTTTCAATCGTCTTCTGAGAAAACGCCGAAATGGCGCAAATAAATATGGTAAAAACAAAAAACACACTTCTATACTTCATAATTTCTTTTGACTATCGTTAGGCGTTTCGCGATATTGTTTAATCAATTTTCTAATTTTCTCTTCATTTTCATTTTTCGATTGGGACTTAAGATAGAGTTCAAGCTGATCCGCGGCATCAGTGTAACGCTTAAAATTATGCGCATAAAGAAGTGCCAGATTCCAATGAACATCGGAAGATTTACCTTTTGCCAACTTGTTGGCTAGTTTCAATGTTTTTTCAGCATTGTCATAGCGTTTAGCTTGTCGTTGGGAAATGCCGAGCATTAAGCAAGCGTCTGCAGAATTTGAATTAAGCGAAAGAGCTTTTTCAGCGGCCTCAACTGCATTTTCTGACTGTTTCAAACCATAGTTAGCATAACTCAATCCATACCAACTGTTATAACTTCGGGAATTTACTGCAACCGCCTTTTTGTAAAACCCTTGTGCGTCTTGGTATTTTTGCTGCTTGATGAATTCAATTCCTAGTCTCTCCAAGGCCAAATAATAATCTGGAAATAATTTGAGAGCATCCTCTAATTCTTTTATGCCTGCGTCGGCTCTATTATTCTCAAGATTGGAAATAGCTTCCTTGTACAATTTTTGCGCCTGTTCTGGAATATCTTGAACAAATATTGTACCGGTAACTGCATTTGCTTCTCGTTCATCTCGACGAACACGAAGGTAGAAATCCTTTTGTGCGTTCTCCGATGTATTACTACCGCGAGCTACAAAATTGACTATTTCAACCTCCTGTGTCTGCTCCTCCAAGTTAGTACCATAGGGCAACACGCGAACGGAAAATCTTCCTCCTGAAAGGCGGCTAAATAAGTAACGTCCAGAACTATCGGTTTTCGTGCGTGCAATCGTGCTGTAAACCTCGTTTTGAAGTTCAACATATATTTCACCAACAGGCCTTCGCTGTGGATCAAAAACATGTCCGCCAATAGTGTTTCTTGATTGTCTGACCAGGCTAAAAGAACTCGATGCTGCTTGAACCTGGTTGATAGAAGGAGAAAGAAGAAATATTAAGGTAGTTAGAACAGATGCGATAAATAGATTAGGTCTTTTCAATGATTTATCCTCCATATTTGACTAGACAGACTATCAATAGTGGAATCAACTAGATTCAATTAAATGTCCCATTTTCTCTTTTTTTACTTGTAAATAGTGCGCTGCGGGTTGTCTAGATTCGACCTCAATCGGAACCCGTTCGACTATCCGTAGTCCGGCGGCTTCGAGTGCTTTAAGTTTGTCGGGGTTATTCGATATAACGCGGACCTGGCAGAGGCCGAGTTCGAATAATATTTCGGCGCATTGTTGGTAGTTGCGCGCGTCGACAGCAAAACCGAGCTGCTCGTTTGCTTCGACGGTATCGGCGCCTTGGTCTTGAAGCGCGTAGGCGCGGATCTTATTAATGATTCCGATGCCGCGGCCTTCCTGCTGCTGGTAGACGATCGCCCCGCGGCCCTCGGCCTCGATCATTTCCATCGCCCTATGCAGTTGGGGGCCGCAGTCGCATTTGATCGAGCCGAACACATCGCCGGTTAGGCATTGCGAATGAATGCGGACGAGCGTCGGAAAGTCGGCCTGCATCTCGCCTTTGTACAAAACCACGAATTCCTCATCGCTTGTCAAAGAGCGATAACCTGCAATTCTGAATTCACCGATCTCGGTCGGCAATTTGGCGCTCGCCACTTTTTCAATCGTAACCGAACGGTCAGCCCAGGGACAATCGTTATTGGTTTCCGTCAACCTTTGATCTTCAAACGAAATCTCCATTTCTTTTATCTGATTATAACGCTAATGATGAGGATTGTGTACATTTTCTTGCTGCCCGAGGGAGCAATAATGTTCCGAAACACAAAAAAAGACTATTTGAAGGAATACCGCCCTTCAAATAGTCGATTTCATAGGCTTTCGCCCAGGGGTTATTTGTCTTTCGAATCGTGGTCTTCTGAATCCTCTTGTTCATCGGCATCTTCGTCCTTTTCATTGTGGGCAAAGACGGCTCCGTCGCTGGTTCCAAATATTTTGGAAAAAAGCCCGGTCAAAACCGCAGAGACTCGTGACGGTTCGCTCGTTTCCGGCCGACTGATTGACGGACTGTCAGCAAAGGCCAGGTCGAGCCGGACCAATTCCGCCGTTACGTGCCGGCAAAACGAGCAATCTAGCAGGTGGCTAACCATTGGGCGGGCTTCCAGTTCGGATAAATTCCCTTCGGTAAATGCCGCAAGTGAGTCGTTATCGAGGTGTGGGCTATTTGCCGATGCATTGCGTTCGTTTGCCGAACGTACCTTCAAATAACGGCCTATCAAGCCTTGCATCATCACTTCTTGCGAGTTCATTTGTCCTTTGTTTTCCATTTGAATACCAGCCTCCCGTATAGCAGACGTAACAAACGTTTAACATTTGCACTAATTTTTTCTGCTTGGGAGCGGATCGATATGATTCAGTGTTCAGGCCTCAAGTTGTAGACAGATTTCGAAAGAGATTATTGCCGGCGAGATCCTGTGTGGCCAGTTCGATACAGATCTCGACCTCGTCGCGGGTCAAGTTGTTCTTTTCCGAAAGCTCGGCACGGAAAAGCTGCAAAACGCGGGCATAACTCTTTTCCAACCATCGCATTATGGTTGATTCGTGAATGCGGCCCGCCGGATTGTCATTACGTGTCTGCGACTTTCTCTGAAACCAGCCTCTGAGCGGAGAAGATTCATTCTCGACCAATTTGGCGATTTCGCGAAGCTTTAAATTTTCTACATGATAAAAAAGTAAGAGCAGCTTTTCGTGATCTTCGAGCGATGCAAAGGCCGTTTCAATCGCCGACACGGTTACTTTTCTATAGCGTTCTTTGGCGATATGGTCGATCATCTCGCCCTCGCCGCCCGGAGCAGATTCGGCAAAGCTTGCGTGAGCCATGCCTTCGCCAACGTTCTCGGTCATTTCGTCGAGCGACACTTCGTCGTGGCTGGCACGATGGAGATCAACCAGTGAATGCCAAATGACGGTCCGCAGCCAACCGCGAAGCGAGCCGCGACCGCTGTAGGTTGAAAACTTAGAGACGCGCTCGCCGTCAACAACCCGCGTCCCGTAAAGCTCCACATAAACCGTATCGATCACTTCCTGAGCATCCACTTCGGTTTTTGCAAGGTGTCGCGCGACTCGTTCAAGATACGAACGATGCTGCTGGTCGAATTCCCACCAGGAGCGCTCATTACCATTTGAGCATGCGATGGCTAGAAAAAGGTCGTCGGCCTGTATTTGTTCGAGAAATTGATTGATATCGGCGGAATCCGGCTGCCCGGTTGAAGCGGCAGCCAGATACTTGTCTATCGTCTTTAGAAGCGAGGTTTTGAAACAGTCAAGGCGAACGCCGAAATTCGGAGCATTTTCGGTACAGCGTGCAAACATATTATCAATCACGGCACGGCTATCAATTGTCAGATCGTCGCTCATTTTTGCTTCAGTCGACATTATCGACGATAAGTATAAACAAAAGTGATTATTTATTCTAGTTTATGTAAACAACGTTTTTATGGACCCGCACCCGCGATAACGCCGGGCGAAAGGCCGCTTTCGATTCTCGGCGGTTTTTCTTCGGCGTACTGAAGCTGGTAAAGCCGCCAGTAAAGTCCGCGTTCCGTAAGCAGCTCGTTATGCGTTCCGCTTTCGCGCAGTTCTCCATGATGGAAAACCATAATGCGGTCGCATTTCTGGATCGTTGACAGCCGGTGGGCCACCACCATCGATGTCCGCTTCTGCATAACCCGCTCCACGGCCTGTTGAATTAGCTGCTCGGTTTCGGTATCTATCGAGCTCGTTGCTTCATCGAGAATTAGAATGGTCGGATCAAACGCCAGTGCACGGGCAAACGATATCAATTGCTTTTGCCCGACCGAAAGCCCTGCCCCGCGTTCGTGGACCTCGAATTGATAGGTCTTATCCAGATGCTGAATAAAAGCATCGGCATGAACTTCCTTTGCCGCCCAGCGGATTTTTTCGTCACCGATCGCCTCCTTGCCAAGCCGGATATTGTTTTCTATAGTGCCGCTGAATAGAAAAACGTCCTGCAAAACGACCGCAAAATTTGACCGAAGGTCGTGCAGGTCCCAGTCCTTCACGTCGATGCCGTCAAGAAGGATCGTTCCTTTCTGCACGTCGTAAAAGCGCATCAAAAGATTCGTGATCGTCGTTTTCCCCGAACCGGTGTGCCCGACCAGAGCGATGCTTTCGCCAACGTTTATCTTGAACGATGCGTCTTTTATTACCCAGTCTTCGTTCTTGTATGCAAACCAGACGTTTTGAAATTCGATCTCGCCGCGGGCTTTCCCCGACTTTTTCGGCGACTCCGGGCTTTTAATTTCAATCTCGAGATCAAGCAGCACAAATATTCGGTGCGAAGCGACGATCGCCGCCTGCAGCACGTTGAATTTGTCAGACAGATCGCGGATCGGCTGAAAAAGCTGGAGCGAATATTGAATAAACGATGCCAGTATCCCGATAGTTAAGCCGGCCCCGGCAGCGGACAAGCCACTCATGCTTTCAAATCCAAAAGAGAAAATAACGACAGCAATACCTATGGCACCGATGAAATCGACCAGCGGATAAAATATCGAATAGTAATAGATTGTTTCTATATTTGCGTTACGGTAATCGTCGTTAATGTCGTGAAATCCCTTCTGAGCCTTTTTCTCCGCGTTTAAAAGCTGGACGGTTTGCGCACCCGAAATATATTCCTGCAGAAAGGCGTTGAGTTTCGCGTTCCGGGTTCGCACGCGGTCGAATCCATTTCGGGCATGTTTCCGAAACCAGTTTGTCGAAGCAAACAAAAGCGGCACCGTCACAAGCGAAACGATCGCGAGCTTCCAATCCAGCCAGAACATCATCCCGATAATGGCGAAGATTACGACCAGATCGCCCAGCACGTCGATCACACCCGATGTAAAAAGCTCGTTAAGAGCATCTACATCCGATGTCAGCCGCGTAACTATCCGCCCAACCGGATATTTGTCGTAATAAGCGACTTCCTGATGCTGAAGCTTTGTAAAGATCTCCGTCCGCAGGTCGAACATCACCATTTGCCCGACCTTGTTCAGCAGAATCTCCTGTGTATAAGAAAAGATAAAACGGAAAAGAAACACGCCAAAAAAGGCCAGAGCAAAGAGCCAAATGCCGTCCGTATTTTTTGGCGTAATAAAATCGTCGACCGCGACCTTTGTAAAATATGGCTGGAGGCTGACCAGCACATTCGTAACGAGTGTCAGCGTTAACGCCATCGCTACCAGACGCCAATATGGCTTCAGATATCGCATCAGGCGCTTCACGACGCGGAGATCGTAGGTCTTCCCGATCCGCTCTTCTTCGTGATATTTATCGACTTCTTCGGACATGCGTGAACCTTGATTTTAGATTCGCGATTGGCAATTGGCAATTCGGCATTTGCGTCAATGGTCATGGCTCTAA
>JAYSON010000198.1:0-16274 GCA_043722725.1 Chloracidobacterium sp. | reverse complement strand
GCAGACAAGCCCGGCGATCTCAGCCGTAATCGTCGAAGGCGAATAGCCGCCCTCCTCTTCCCAACGCTCCTGCGGCGTCATGGGTCCGTTTTCAACAATGAAGTCGGCAGCCTTTTTTACATGATTTGCCCACGTCGGCTTGTCAAATCTCCCAAGCTGCCACGCCATTATCAGCGGATACGCAACCTCGTCCATCTGCAGCGAACCCCTAAACGGCTTCCGATGCCGAACGGCACGTTCGTTGTGCCTGCCGCCGTCGTGATCTTTAACGAATAATTTCCAATTTCAACGTTTTCGCAGATCGTAATACCGGCGAAAAGATAATTGCCGTTCGCACTCACCTGGAAGTTCGACGCGGTAATCCCGGGGTTGTTCGATTCAATCCTTGCACCCGCGAGATTCTTGCCTCGTATCAGAACACGAACCGGATTGATCGTCCTCTGCGCCCACCAACTCGGCGGGTCAATCTTCTCGACGGCCGGTGTCTGAGCAATGCCGACGACAGCTAAGAAAAGAATCGAAATGCAAAGACGCAGAGGCGCAAAGACGCAAAGTTTATAAACACTAGGCCTATTTCTTATATATTCAACCCAACTGGTTGCCCTTTACGGCTTTGCGGCTTCGCGTTAAATTATTCTCAGTTTCTTCCATATATTTTCGTCAACTGCCCTAATCGCTCTGCGATCTCATCCGTAATCGCGTTTTTGTTCATCCGCCATTGCCAATTGCCGGAAGTCGAAGCAGGGAGATTCATTCTTGCTTCGGTTCCGATTCCCAGAACGTCCTGCATTGGCGTGATCGCGGTATTTGCGACCGACGCCCAAACCGACCGGATAAAATCCCAGTGAATCTGATCGCCATTCGCGTTCAGATATTCGAGGCAAAATTCTCGTTCGAGGCTAATCTCGGCAGCATCTCGCGTAGAATCGGCACCGGCCTGCGAAAGCCACCATCCTACCGTCGTGTCGTTGTCGTGCGTTCCCGTGTACGCCACACAATTGCTGACATAATTATGCGGCAGATCGTGATTTTCCGAGTCGCCGCCAAAGGCAAATTGCAGTATCCGCATGCCCGGCAGGCCAAAAGAATCTCGAAGTTTTTCGACATCCGGTGTGATCACGCCGAGGTCTTCCGCCCAAAACGGCAATTCCCCGAGTCCCCTTTTCAATGCGTGAAAAAGTTCGTCGCCGGGCACCTCAACCCAGCGTCCATTTTCAGCGGTTCCTTCGTTTGCGGGTACTTCCCACGAAGCCGCAAAACCGCGAAAATGATCTATCCGCAGCACATCGACCGTACGCAAGGTGTGTTTTACACGGTCGATCCACCATCGAAAGCCGTCACGACGCATCACATCCCAATTGTAGATCGGATTTCCCCAAAGCTGGCCTGTCTTTGAAAAATAATCCGGCGGCACCCCGGCGACGACCTTCGGCAAACCGTCGTCATTTAGCTTAAATTTCTCCTGATTGCACCAGACATCGGAGGAATCGAGTGCAATGAAGATCGGCATATCGCCGACGATGATGACACCATGTTTGTTGGCGTATTCCTTCAACTCATGCCATTGCGAATAAAAAAGAAATTGATAAAACCTTTCGGCCTGAATTTCTTCATACAGCCGTTCAGCCTCGGTCTTTAGAGTGTCCGGGATACGCAGCTTTAGCTCATCGGGCCATTGGTACCACGCCTTTTGCCCTTGTGAGGTCTTAATGGCTTTATAGAGAGCATAGTCGTCCAGCCATGCGGCGTTGTCCTGAACAAAGATTTCAAACTTCCCGCGGAAATCGACACTCGTCGTGGGGTGAAAATTCTTGTACGCTTCGGGCAAAATGGTGTCCTTCCAATCGTAAACTGAGCCGAAATCGACCTTGTCAGAACCATCTGCGGTAGCGAATGGTTGAAGATGAGAACTTACGGACTGCGTCAAACCATCAGACAACAATCCATCCTCAACAAGTTTCTCCGGCGAGATTAATAGCGGGTTCCCGGCAAATGCCGAAAAGCACTGATACGGCGAATCGCCATAACCCGTAGGACCAAGTGGCAGAATCTGCCAATAGGTCTGGTCCGACCGGACGAGAAAGTCGACAAACTCAAAAGCCTTCGGCCCGATATCACCGATCCCGTAATCGCCCGGCAAAGATGTCGGGTGCAGGAGAATGCCGGATGCTCGTGGAAAGTTCATAAATAAATAGAGATCAATCAGCCGCTTGCAATAGTTGTCGATAGTCGCGTCCAACATGGCCGGAATATCTGATCGCCGACGCGTAAAAACCTTTTGCCTAACGCTTTAACAAATCATTACATATTTTCGTGGTCTCATTATAGCGTGGGATTCGTGTCCTGCTAAATTCAACCGGTGAATACAAGGCGGTCTTAAATCTTCACTTTTTCAGCCGAAGCGTCTATTATAAGGAAAGACGAGAGTCTGCCTTTCCTTTTTGCATTCAGAAAAACCCTATCGATGAATAAATGATGAGCCTTATTCAAACTTCGTTCGAAGCAGCTACCGGCGTGTCCGAAATTTTCGGTTACATTTTCGCTTTCGCTTTAGGCGCGATTGTCGGCAGTTTTCTCAACGTGGTTATCCATCGCGTTCCAAATGAATTGTCCATCGTTTTTCCAAATTCGGCCTGTCCGAATTGTAAGGCTCCGATAAAACCGTATGACAATGTTCCGATCCTGAGTTGGCTGATCCTTGGCGGAAAATGTCGCGGCTGCAAGGACAAAATCTCGATCCGCTATCCGGCCGTCGAATTGCTGACCGCTTTCGTTTTTATAACGGTCTTTTGGCAGATCGGGCTTAATCCGTTCCTTCCGGTTTGTCTGGTTTTCGCGGCGGTCATAATTTCGCTGGTGTTTATCGACGCTGAGCATATGATCCTGCCGAACGTCATCACATACCCGCTTTTTGTATTTGCATTTCTTGTACGCATTGTTTATCCGCTGGTTTTTGAGACATCCTACTTCAGTGATTTTGCATTCGCACCGCTGGCATCAATGGCTGCTTACCCGGCGTGGTTTGCATCACTGGCAGGAGGCGTTCTCGGAGCGCTTGCCGGCGGCGGTTCGCTTTGGCTGGTTGGTGAGATCTGGAAACGCCTGAGAGGCGTCGAAGCGATGGGCCTCGGGGACGTAAAAATGATGCTCGGCGTAGGTGCGTTGCTCGGTTGGCGGCTCTCCGTTTTAGCGATCTTTCTGGCTGCATTCACAGGGGCCGTGATCGGCATTGCGGTCATCGCAAAGCAAAAGGAAAAAGATTTTCAGACACAGATTCCATTTGGTATATTTCTCGGGATCGGTTCACTGCTCGCACTGCTTGTTGGCGAACAACTTATCGCTTGGTACGCAACGCGCTTTCTTGTGTAGAAATCTAAACGGTACGGACGCTGGCTTCGAGGCATTTTGTCGAACAGTAGTATGCCGATCGTCCAAGCTTAATAGCTTTTTCTTCTGATACCCAAGTCCCGCACTTCGGACAATTCACGAGCGGCCCGGCCGCGACAGGCTCTTCCTGAATACGATTATTAGTCGGTCTCCCTGTCTGTCGGATCGTCTGCAGCGTACGCCAAAGGTTAAGCAAGGTCATCAATTGTCTACGGTATCGATACGCCGTCAGGCCCGCGAGAGCCAGCAACACGACGAGAATAAATAGAGCTTCTCTCATTTCAGTGCGCCTTGGCTAATGCTTGCCAAAAGTGACGAAAGTTCGTTTATCGCATTGTTCGAGGGATTCACCTTTTTCAGTTTTTCCAGTGTCGCGGCGGCCTTGGCGGACTCATTCTGCTTAATTAGAGTTTGGGCGAGGAACTGCAATGCCCTTTCGTGTTTTGGATTCGAAGAAAGAGCCTTTTCGAATTCCGCGACAGCCGTTTCTAGATCGGGCGGCTCCTGCAGGAAAAACGTCAATGCGAGATCGGCTCGAACGTCAGCGTCATTCGGCATTTTGACCAACGACTTACGATAAAACTCACGAGCTTTCACCAAGCTATCGTTATCTTTATTAAAATAGCCTTTGTCAAAATAGGCATTGCCGACGCCGATCTGAAGATCGCGGTCCTCCGGCTCTATAGATAATGCACGTTCCATGATCCGCAGGGCGTCAGGTAATATGTTTGCGTCCTGCTTTAACGAGGCGTATCGATACAGCGACATTCCCAGGTTTTTTTGGAAAGCAAAATTGCCGGGATTTTCGTCCGCCGTCGCGATCTTTTTCTTTATCTCGTCGTTTGTCAGCGAAAGGTCTGACGAGCCGGGTGCATCGGAACTTTGACCCGCCTTCGGCTCTTCGCTTCCCACCTGTTTTGCTGCCAGTTCGCTACGGTTCAACGTGTTCGCAAACAAAAATCCAGCTACGAAACTGAGCAGGGATGCAATGATCGCTATCCAAATAGATCGACTTGTCATTGATCGTGATTCTAACAAATTTCCGGCCATAAAACGAAAAACGCCGCCCAACGAACGGGCAGCGGTCTCGTGCTAAATACTCAAATCGCTATTTTTTCTTCCCTTCACTAGCCAGAAACGGGAGATCATCGGTTCGCCGACGCGGGATCGGATCTGTCGATCTGCGGCGAGGGATCGCAGCGGTTCCGCGCCTATCAACACTCCCTGCCGGCAAACCTTTACCGTGTACGGCTTCGACCAGGATTCGCGTGATCTCCTGAGAAAGCGTCCGATGTTCCGCGGCCGCACGGCGGCGAAGCGATTCTTTTAATTCGTTCGGAACGTATGCGCCTATAAATACACCTTTTCGGTTTGCCATAATATTGGGGGGAATTCTCCTTAAAGTAATAAAAACGCCTAAAGCCGGAGCAGATCTATAAGCCGAATCTTGTTCCCGCCGAAGCGGGCGGCAATCATTCATCTAGGCCGTTCGTTACCGAACGGCTCGAGCGACCTACCCGAAAACGCCGCCGATAATTTCTCACCGGCAAATAAGCGGGCAGCTCATGTTAGCGTTTCCCTATTTGGTCTTGCACCACGGAGGAGTTTACCCGGCCGCGGGTGTTACCACACACGCCGGTGAGCTCTTACCTCACCGTTTCACCCATCACCTGTTTTGCAGGCTGGTCTATTCTCTGTTGCACTTGTCGTCATCCGCGTCAAGCGGACGCCCGGACGTTATCCGGCTCGTTGCCCTAAGGTGTTCGGACTTTCCTCTCGTTTTCACAAGCGACTGCCCGATCTGCTCCAGCGTAAGGCGCGATAAGTATAGCAAAAATTGTTGAACAATAAAATTGGCGGTAACAAGTTGTTGATCGATAAAAACTTTGATAGCTCTCACCGTTCCGAAACGAACGAGAAGTCCTCCGGAAAAAGGTGTGTCCAGTTTTTGCGGATGTGATGGTTTACGATCAACTCGGTTTCTTCGACTGTCCGGCATTTTTCGATATTTTTTGTGAGCTTGCCTGCCTCTTCGTATGCGATTCCGGCTACGATTTTCCGCACCTTCGAGATCGAGTGGACGTTCATGCTCAGCTCGGTCGCCCCTAGGCCCAGCAGCACCGGAACATAGTATGGCGAACCCGCCATCTCGCCGCACACGACAACCGGCTTACCGGTTTTGTTCGCCGCGTCCAGCACAGTTTTGATCGCCCTCAATACGGCTGGGTGAAGTGTTCTGAACCATCCCGCTACGGCCTCGTTATCCCGATCGACCGCCAATAGGTATTGTATTAAGTCATTTGTTCCTAAGCACAAGAAGTCTGTTTCATCAACCAGTTCCTTAACCATCAAAACGGCGGATGGCACTTCGATCATCGCACCGACGCGCGGTTCGCCGATATTTTTGCCTTTTGCGCCTAACTGTTTACGTTCATGCTCAAGTAGTTGTTTAACCGCAAGCACTTCCGATATACCCGAAACCATGGGAATAACGATATCTATCCGATGTTCAAACGAGGCGCGCAACAGAGCGCGGATTTGTGTTCGGAGAAGCTTTTTATATACAAAGCCGAGTCGGATCGCGCGTAGGCCGAGAGCAGGATTCTTTTCCTTTGCCGCGTTCTGATCAAGCAGCTGTTCGGCACCGAGATCGAAAGTGCGGATTTTTACGCCCTCGTTGCCCGCAACTTTTGCTATCGCTTGGTAGGCGTCGAACTGCTCGTTTTCCGACGGAAAGCCCCTCGACCGGTTAAAAAGAAATTCCGAACGGTAAAGGCCGATACCTTGAGCGCCAAGCCGTTTTGCGTTTTTGTATGCGGACGGCGTTTCGGAATTTACATAGATTCTAATCTCACGGCCGTCGAGAGTTTTTACAGGAATCACGGGGTTTTCGATATCCGAAAGATGCTCTTCATGAAATTGTGCGGCGGCGACCGAATAATGTTGCAGAGTGTCCTTATCCGGATGCAAAATAATGTGGCCATTGTAGCCGTCAACTATCACATGATCACCGTTTTTTACTCGACGTAGAATCTTTTTCAGACCAGTGACGGCCGGCCAGTTCATTTCCCGTGCAAGAATGAATGTATGCGATGTCCATCCGCCGTTTTCGGTAATGACTGCCAGCGGCTTGTGATCGGCCAATTCAACGAGCGTGGAAGGCTTCAATTCCTTTGCGGCGATTATAGAATCTTTCGCAAACGGCATCCTGTAACTAGAGCCGCCGCCCAAAGCCGCCAGTATCCGTTCGGAGACATCTTCGATGTCAATATAGCGGTCACGGAGATGTTCATCTTGAATTGCTTTGTAACGAGCGGTGTAATCGTCCGTAACGAGCTTGATGGCCCATTCGGCGTTGACCCTTTGTTCGGCGATCTCTTGCTCGAATTTTGATTGTAGTGCCGGGTCCTCGATGAGCATTCGATGGGACTCGAAAATTCCGGGGCCGGAATCCGATATTCTTCCCGTCTTGCGCGAGGCGATCTTAGCAAGTTGGCGTTTGGCTAGATTTATCGCAGCCCGCAAACGTTTTATTTCAGATTTAACTGCGGATTCTTTAAGGTCGATGCGATAAAATTGCCTGTTAGTTCCGTAAAGACAAACGATCTTGCCGATCGCCACGCCTCGCGAGACGGCACGAGCCTTCAATCGAATTTCTTCGGATTTTTCGTCTTTGGGCGGGGCTTTCTCGTTTATTTCGAGAGAATTCATTTGAGAAGATTTCGATTCTGCCCTGGTTCAAAGAAAATTTGGGGGCTTCGCGAGATACATTGCGGTCTTTGCGTTAAGAAAAATCGTGACCCCAAAGAGCGCAAATAAATGACCGCAAAGTTCGCGAAGTTTAGCTTCCGAAATGGAAACCGCCGCCACTGCCCTGCGTCGGGAAAAAAGGTTTCAGCAGTCCGGCAAACGCCGCAAGATTGCGTGTCTGGATCAATATTTCGCCCGGTCCCGTGAATTCGGCAACCATCCCTTCGCCGCTCAGGAAGCTTTTGAAAAAGCCGCTTGCTGCTTTCCGTAGGCCGTACTGCATATGGCCTTCCCACGCAACGAGATGCCCGGTGTCGACGACATATCTTTCGCCCGGTCTCAGGTTCTTTCTGTGAATTGCTCCAAAAGACGAGACCAACAGCAGTCCGGAACCGGAAACCTGGAGTACAAAAAGACCTTCGCCGCCGAAAAATGATTTCGCGCCGCCGAACTTTGTGTCAACGATCAAGCTCGTGTCGCCTGCAAGATACGAACTCGATTGGACCATGAACATCTGGTTGTTCATTTCGATCCCGGCAACGTCGCCGGGTGCTCCCGGCGCAAACGTAACCTCGCCGGAAGCCCCGCGCGAAGTAAATGTAGAGACAAATGCCGATTCACCTCCCACCGCCCGCTTCAAGGCACCGAAAACGCCGCCTTTCATTTGCGATTCCAGTTCGATATTTGCCGACATCGAAACCATCGCTCCAGCTTCCGCTGAAATAGCCTGTTCTGTCTGTAAATTCACGACAGCAAGGGCGAACGCACCCTGAAAAATAACTTCCCACGTATAGCCGCGTCCCTGGCCTCGACCATCCGCATCAAAATGAAACGCTCCGCCCGCCGGCTGATATTGCGGCTTCGACTGTTGATAATTCTGTGGTAGTGGCGGCGGAATTGGTGGCTGCGGCTGCTGAAAATTAGGCGGAGGCGGAGGCGACATTACCAGCGTGAAACCACACGACCCGCAGAACCGGGCGTCGGGAAGTAGTTCAACGGTGCATTTCGGGCAATTCATCAGGCAACTCCTGTCGATTTTTGAATAACGATCTTACACGCCTGTTCGGCATTGTCCGCGAAGTCAAGAAACGCGACATCGCCGTTAGAAACGACCAGATTCGTCGTCCAACTTTCGACGACCGACTTCCAGCAATCTCCGACTAGCACGAGCGGACGCCGGGTCAGAACGCCTGTTTGCAGCTTGTTCCACACCAGCGAGATTTCTGTAACCGTGCCCATGCCGCCGCGAAATGCGACGAAGCCTACAGATCGCGTGATCAGATTTTGCAGACGGTCGTAGAAATGATCCGTCGCGACCTTGTCGGTCAGATAGCGGTTTGGCTCGGATTTGAACTGGTTCATCACGATCCCGAAAACGCGTCCGCCCTTTTCACGGGCACCGCGCGAAGCCGCTTCCATGATGCCCAAATAACCGCCGGTGCAGATGGTGAATCCGGCCTCAGCCAATCGGCCGCCCAATTCGCGAGCGTCCTTGTATTCAGGAGCATCCGGCGGACATTTTGCACCGCCAAAGATCGTAACTATTTTTTCGTCAGGATTATCAATCACAATGTTGTACAACAAACTTTAGTTTGTTGAGCCTCCTTATTATAGCCGAGCATAAGCCGATGAAGAAATCTGCATGCCCAGTCTCCAAGACTACTTCTACAAGTTAAGATTGGCCGGAAACTCCGACTTCTTCAGGCGTCAGATTCCCGGCTTCGTGAATCGCAAGCGTGGTGTTTGTAAAAAGTAAAATGACGCTGCCTACCACAAAAAAAACGATCAGGGCGAGAATCGCCTGGCGGAATGAGCCGGTTGCACCGATAATTATCGTGAACATGAGCTGTCCCATCCACGACGTACCTTTCTCGGAGATTTCGTACAGTCCGAAGAACGAAGATTCGCGTCCGGCCGGTATCATCTGCGAATAAAGCGAACGCGAAAGAGCCTGGGCGGCACCGAGAACGATGCCGATGCAGGCTCCCATTATCCACGCTTGCGTCTTATTCTGTAGAAAGCCATACGCATAAATGACGATCCCGCACCAGCCCAGTAATGAAAGCAAGATGGTTCTCTTTGCGCCAATAAATCTCGCGATTCGTTCGAACACGATCGCTCCGACCAACGCGGCTACCTGAGCGACCAGAAAAATACCGAGCAGAAACGAATTATCTTCGGGCAGGCCTTTAGACGTAAATAGCTCATACGATAGAAACACCGATGATTGAAGTATTACGGTCTGGATTCCGTCGTTATAGAAAAGGTATGCGACCAGAAACAGCGCGGTGAATTTCAGCCTTTTCAGCTCTTTCAGCGTTTGCCAAACCTCGCCAAATCCGATCGAGACCAGATTCTTGTCGGGCGGGATCGCTTTCGTTTCGCCGCCGGTTTTGATCAGCGAAAATGTGATCAGAGAAAAAAGCCCCCACCAAAGCGATGCGGCAAGAAATGAAATCCGCACCGCCATACCGGTTGAGATCCCGAGCCGTTCGGCATTGTTGATTAGCAGCAGATTTAGAATCAGCATCACAACACCGCCGACATAACCCGCTGCGTACCCGTAACTCGAAAGCTTGTCGCGTTTGTCTTCGGTCGTCAGATCTATCAAGAACGCGTTATAAAAAACGTTTGCGGCGGCAAAGCTCATGTTCGCGATTATGAGCAAAATACTGCAAATGATGTAGGAATCACCAGTTACAAAAAACAGGAGTGAGCTCGCAAACACGCCCAGATAACAAAAAAACGCCATCATGCGTTTCTTCAAATGTGTATAATCCGCTATCGCTCCCAGCACTGGCAGCATGAAGACCATCGCACCAACGGAGATTGCGATACAGAATGCAGGCAGGCCTTTCGGTGTGACATTAAAAAAAAACAGATCGAGTATCACGCCATTCTCGCCAACCGACTGCTGAGCAAGGTTGATCAGGTATGGGCCAATGAGGACGCTAACTACCGTGGTGTAAAACGCCGAATTAGCCCAATCGTAGGTCAGCCAACCAAAAAGGGCCTTTCGGTCGTTTTTCTGCGTGTCGGTAATGTTCATATCATGGATTGCGGCAGTCGGGAGTAAACGCAATAATTGTTCACGATAACACGTCTTAAAGCAAACCGAACCAACGCGTTTTGGCACCATAGGTTTTGGCAAATTCTCCGGTTTACCGTAAAGTTATTTTAGTTTTGAACCGTAAGAACTAAACTCGATATGAAAACGATGATCCTGGCCGCGGGCTTCGGCACACGGCTCTTTCCGCTAACAATCGATCGAACAAAACCTGCGATCCCGTTTCTCGGAAAGCCGTTGGTAGGATACGTTGCGGAATATCTGGCGACCTTCGGGCTGACGGAGTTTGTCGTAAACCTGCATCATCAGCCCGATTCGGTCATCAAGGCTCTCGGCGACGGAAGCACTTTTGGAGTAAAGATCGACTACACGCGTGAGGTGCCGAAGATACTCGGCACAGCCGGTGCACTTGATAATGCGCGACAATATCTTGCGAACGACACTTTTCTGATCGTCAACGGGAAGATTATCACCGACATCGATATAGCCGCCGCGATCGAAGCGCATAAGAAGTCCGGTGCGATAGCGACGATGGTTTTGAAACCCAACACAAAACGTGAGAAGTTCACCATTGTCGATAACGAGAGCGGGTATGTGACGGGTTTCGGCGATTACGCGAAACCGTTGACCGAAGGCGAGATCCGCGACACCGAACACGATATTTTTACACCGTTGATGTTCACCGGTATACATATCATGGAGCCTGCGGTCCTCGACTATATTCCGCGAGGCGTTTACTCGGACATCGTTCCGTCATTCTACAATCCCGCTCTACGAAATGGTGAAAAGATCGCTGCCCTCGTGACGGATGCAAATTGGTTTGAACTGTCCACTATGCCGCGTTATCTGGATATTTCGCTAGCGATGATGAACGAGGAAAACGTGCATATTGGAGATAATTGCAACATCTCGTCGGGATCGTCAATTCGCGATTCCGTGATCTGGGATGACGTTACGATCTCAGACGAGGTAAATTTATATCGCACTATCATCGCTGATGGCGTAACCATCGAAGCCGGTGAGCATTTTGAGAACGCCGCCATCGTCCGTGCCGAAATGGTCAGAAGCTGCGAGGAAATACCGGAAAAAGCTCTGAAAGGTTATATTCAAGGCGAGAATTATATTGTTCCATTGAATTAAATGCGCGCGATTAGATCATCTATGTCGGATTTTCGACCACGACTCGAACAATTTCTTCTCTCGCATAACGAACGATCCCAGGTTGTCCAGTTAACGCCTGACGCATCAACACGCGAGTATTTCCGCGTCGAATTCCGGGGTTTTGCTGCGATCGCAAGCGTTTACCCTGAATCGTTTTGCGCAGCCGAACAAACCTATCTCGACGTAAGTGCCTTATTTATTGAATGCGGTTTACCGGTTGCAAAGGTCCTCGATTTTGACGAATCGCTTGGAGTGATAATGCTCGAAGATTTTGGCGATCGAATATTGCGGGACGAAATCCAGAAGGCGAATGCAGAGCGCCGCGAACAACTTATCAGGAATTCTATTAGTTTGATACCGAGAATTCAATCGGCCACCGGAAAGGCCTTTGAAATGAATTCGATTGCCTCGCGGCTCAAATTTGACAGTGAAAAGCTTTTGTGGGAACTGGAATTTTTCAAGACCCATTATTTTACAACTTTGAAAAAGCGGCCGTTGCCATCGAATATAGACACCGCGTTGACCGCCGAATTTACGGACCTTGCCTGCGAACTGGAGACCAAAGCAAATGTTCTCTGTCATCGCGATTTTCACGCTGCAAACCTAATGATCGACGGCGACGAGAATTTGCGTATCATAGATCATCAGGACGCTAGGATCGGCTCCGTCGCCTACGACCTGGTCTCATTCTTACTTGATCGCGTAACTGAACCGCCGACTGCCGAATGGCTAGCGGAAAAACGACGGCACTTCCTCGGTGAACGCGAACGCATCGGCCTCGGACCGATCAGCGAGCAGGATTTTGCAGAGGAGTTTCGACTCCAATCTATTCAACGCTGCCTAAAAGCCGTTGGAACATTTTCTTTTCAGTCGGTGAACCGAGGCAAAACCTACTTTGTTCCGTTCATCAAACCCATGTTTCAGATCGTACTCAGAACACTGGATAATCTCGGCAGATTTAAGGAACTAAGAGAATTACTTCTAGAAGAAATTGAAGATTAACAGCATGACCAGATTGAAACGCCTTCTTCATCATTTTGCATTTATTGCATTCTTGTCAGCCACCGCCAGCGGTCAACTGGTTTCAATGAGTCCGTTCGACATTGCACCGCCAACAATACTCGCCGATATTAAAACGCATCGAGCGGTGAATCCGAAGATGACGTCCACGGAACTTGTCGAAGTGGCAAACAAACTTCTCGAAAAACGAGGCATCGCATTCACGTTTTCTTTCGACGAGGCGACCTGTCTTGCGATAGACAAATCGATCAAGGGCATGAAGAATCCGGCATCAAAACTGAATCTTAGAACAAAGCTAAGATCGGTTGGAGCGGAGCCCGCAACCCTGACTTTACCTCCCGCCGATTTTGCGAACAATGAATGCAGCAAATGCTCGGTGACGCTGCCGGTACTTGAATTGACCGACATGGAATTTGTAGCTTTAATGCTTGGCCACAATATTAAGTTTCACTTGCCGGTAAACTTCGTTGTTAGCGAGGCTGTCCTTGTAGACGAAAAGGATTTGACAAAGACAAAGAAGAGATGGCGAATCCCGTTTCGGTCCGTACCATTGGGAGTGTCTTACGACGAAAATGTCCTTTACCTTGGATTGTTTGAGCCAGGGTTGAAAGACATTTCACTTGCTGTTTTCGGCGAAGGCGCATTTCAATTCGCTACCCGCGAGGAAGCGGAGTCGAATGGAAAAGGAACGCCAGTGAAGGAGTTTCCGAAAGATCCTGCGAATCCAAATCTGGCGTTTACGCGATTCGAAAACCGCGGCATGAAACAGGTCGTTAAATATTCCAACGCTTGCGGAAGATAGCGGACAAACTGGCGCCGAAAAGGAGTTGGGGTTCAGATGTTTCGATACTTATATCCTCAGATAAAGAAGGCTGATTCGTTTCCTATTCTTATGTGCGCGCTGATAGGAGCATTGATAGCCGGGATCTATGGAATCGTCCATGACCAGACTTGAACGACTGGTCAAATCTCCTAAAATCTATCAGCGTCAATGATGGTTTGGTGTTTGTTCGTGTAATTTACATTCACAACGCCAGTTATGCGGGAGCTTTGTTCGGTGTCATTTGTGCATTCATTTTTGTTAAGCCGGAAATTATTCCGAAGAATCCCGCAGAGAAATCCACACAAGCGGATCAAGCGATGCCGGTTCTAGCAAAACACTCAGGGAAGACGTTGCCTGGTCAAACCCTCAGATGATCGCTCCGCCAATTCCGCACCGCTAGCTTAATTTCTTTACCGGTTTTCAATTCCCCGCTCAACACACGTTCGATCAATCCGCGCAATTCATCATCGGACGCAAAACGCAGCGCGATCACTTGACCGACCGGCAAGGCGTTCGCCCGTTTTGCTATTTCCGCCGACAAAATGTCTTTATACCGCATCCGTTCCTCGAGCCGGATAACGCGATCTTGAACCTTCAACGCCATTAATCGCGACGCCAGTGCCAGCAGGATCAAAGTAACGCTTAGAAGCGTCCAGAACGCGAGCGTCCACGTCGGCGTCATAAAAAGGCGTACGACGTGTGACAAAAAATTAAGAGCGAGCAGCGGTATCACAACAAAATGGAACAGCGGAAAAAATCTTGTGTGATTCGAATAGTTTTGTTGGGGCATTGGGGAAAGCCTCCGGTTTTGTTTAGAGTTTTGTCTGCGCCATTGATTCCGACGGTTTAGTCGTGAAATCTTCGCCGGGATTGACGAATAAATTCTGTTCGAATCTATACTGCTTGTCGTAAAGCTGCTTGTATCGGCCTTCCATCAGGATCAATTCCTCGTGGGTACCGCGTTCCACGATCTCTCCGGCTTCGACGACGAGAATCTGATCGGCGCTTCGAATTGTCGAAAGCCTGTGGGCGATGACAAACGTCGTTCTTCCCTGCCGCAGACGGTTCAGGCCTTCCTGAATCAGGGCCTCGCTTTCCGAATCGAGCGAAGATGTTGCTTCGTCTAAAATTAAAATACGCGGGTTTGCAAGCAATGCACGGGCAATGGCGATCCTCTGCCGTTGCCCGCCCGAAAGCTTCACTCCGCGTTCGCCGACGACGGTGTCGTAGCCGTTTGGAAACTTTGCGATAAATTCGTCGGCGTTTGCGATGCGGCAAACCTCTTTGATCGCTTCGAGATTGGCTTCGGGGTTCGAGAATTTAATATTCTCCAGGATAGTACCGTCAAACAAAAAATTATCCTGCAAAACGACGCCGAGATGCCGGCGGTAATCGCGAAGCTTTACAGTTTGCAAATCCTTGCCGTCGATCTTGATCGTACCCGTTGTCGGTTGAATAAAATTCAAAACAAGGCTCAAGATCGTCGACTTCCCCGATCCGCTCGAACCGACAAGCGCGGTCGTTTCGCCAGCTTCCGAATGAAAGGCAACACCTTTCAAAACCGGCACGCCTTGGTCGTACTCAAATTCGACATTTTCGAAATCAATAGTTCCCATCACACTCGGCAAAGGTTCTTTCCCAGCGTCCTCTTCGTCCTCCGTTGTCATTTCCATGACCTCGCGAATGCGGTCAAGCCCGGCGAGAGCATCCGTGATCTGCGTGCCGATCGATGTCAGCTCGATAACCGGCAGCGCAAGCAGAAAAGTAAACGAGATGTACATCAGAAAATCGCCAAGCGTCATTGTTCCGGCCTGCACGGCGTTGCCGCCGATGAAGATCATCACCACGGCGATTGCACCGATGACAACGGACGAAAACGCCGAGATGGCCGATACGCCGGTCACGGAACTGGCGATATTACGAAACAGCCTGTGTGCTCCGCGTGCGAACGAAAGTTCTTCACGTTTTTCGGCAGTGTAAGCTTTTACGATGCGGATTCCGCCGAGGCTTTCGCCCAACCTGCCCGTAACTTGCGCGGTTATCTCGCCTCGTTCGCGAAAGATCGGCCGAAGCACCTTGAAGGCATACGCAAGTACGCCGCCGAAAATCAAAAGTACGGTGATCGTCGCCAGCGTGAGCAGCCAATTCAGGTAAAACAATACGCCGAGAGCTATCACAGCCGTCACCACGCTGCCCAAAATCTGCCCCAGACCCGTGCCGACCAAATTCCGAATGCCTTCCGCATCGTTCATGATCCGCGAGATCAATTGGCCGCTTTGTGTGGAGTCAAAATATGAGATCGGCAGCCGCTCGATCCTTTTTTGCACGCGCATCCGCATGTTCGTGATCGCAAGCTGGGCGGCAACGCCGAGTATCTGCGACAACGCAAATGACGTGACCGCCTGTATCAATGTGGATATGCCGATCGCAAGCGCTACCCATTTAATAAGACCGTAGTTCTTCCCGGTAAATATGTCGTCACCGATATACTTCGTCGACGCAGGCAAAACCATACCCGCAAGCCGCGAGATCAGCATCAAAACACTGCCGACTAATAGACGCCACCGCGCGTTCCAGATTATCCTCCGCGCCTCAGCCCAGGCGCTTTTGTAATTAACCTTCTTTTTCTTTTTATCCTCTTCGGCCACGTTACGCACAAGTCTGATTTTGGCGCGCCGAAATGTCAAATGAGAAAGAACTGCAGAATCGCAACTCTTTCAAGGGAGACCACCACCGAAACGCGGGCAAGCCTAGAATGCGCAGTTTCCCGGCGCAGGGGCATCGATTCTAAATGCACCGGCCGGTGGAACATCGAAATACGTCGCCCAAATTTCGAGGTTTGCGCTGCCGCTCTCGTTGCGGGCGATGTGAACGTGTCCCTGGCCGCTGTCGACAAACGCCTGGCCAGCCGTATAGGTGCGGACTGTGCATGTCGGATCGTCGCCATCGTAAAAAGACATTTCTCCCGCTTTTATCAGAACGACTACCGGGCCGGGGTGACTATGCCAACCCGTGTGGCCGTTCGGTCCAATGATTACCTGCTGCATTACGGTTTCACGCGCGTCA
>JAYSON010000197.1:0-1552 GCA_043722725.1 Chloracidobacterium sp. | reverse complement strand
AAATATCTGGCTTTTTTGATTGCGGCTTGGGTTATCGGCCTATTCGGGCTCTTTGTGGTTGGCCGCGTCCTGTCGGCGAAAACAATGCGTTCGATTGAGGAGTCGGATCCAAACGATGTCACGGGCGGCGGCCAGGCGAGCCTTCGCAAACTTTACAAAAAGGTAATATCGCTGGCCGGCATTTACTATTATATTTCGCAGCCGGTTATCATTTTTCTTGTGATTGCCGCATCGGGAGCGGTCACGCTTTTCTTCCTTTGGATCGGCAGGATTCCCATTAAGCTGCTTGTAATTCTGGGCTTCGTTGGTCTCGCGACAGTTTTCTACATGATCAAATCGCTTGTCGTGCGGGTTAAGCTGGATGATCCTGGACGGGCATTGACCGAACGGGACGCTCCGGGTTTATGGAAGCTTGTCCGCCACGTCGCGGCAACAATGCAGACGCGCCCGGTGAAAGAAATTCGGATCACACACGGAGCCGAGCTTGCGGTATACGAAAGGGGCAGCTTTCGCGCCAAAATGACCGACAGCTCTGAAAGGATTTTGATTGTTGGCGTGGCGGTTTTGAATGATTTCGATCAGAGTGCATTCCGCGCCGTGCTGGCGCACGAATACGGCCATTTTTCCAATCGCGACACGGCAGGCGGCGAGATTGCCCATCGTGTGAATACGGACATAATGCGGGTCGCCGAATCGATGGGACAAAGCGGGACGGCGACATTTTACAATATTGGATTTCAGTTTTTAAGGCTCTTTCATTTTCTGTTTCGGCGTGTTACCCATGGCGCGACTCGTCTGCAGGAGATTCTTGCGGATCGCGTCGCGGCCTATCATTACGGTGCGGCGGCGTTTCGTGACGGCCTCAACCACGTTATCCGGCGTGAATTGGAATTCAGTCATCTCGCGGATAAAGAGATCGACGCTGCCTTCAGTGGAAATCGTGCGATACAAAATCTGTATGAGATGTCGGTGCAGGACGAAGCCGCGCGGACAGGCCTCGAAAAGGAATTCGAGAGCGTAGTTTCCCGGCCGACAACCAACGACGATACGCATCCGAGCCCTGCGGATCGATACAAATATATTGAGAAAATTCGCTCAAAGGAAATTGAGCCGCTGCAGGGAAAGGTTTGGGATCTTTTCGCCGACAGAAGCGCGATAACTACGGAAATGAACGCGCTGGTCGAGCAAATCGTTCGCGCAACCCGGTAGCAGAGGCTAGGCGTGCCCGTCGAAAGTATGATGAAATAGACAGGAAAGACGAAACCTGAAAATTTTTCCTGTAGGTTCGCTTTGTTTTTCACGGGTTTTTGTCATGTTTCAATCAATCCATTTTAATTCAAAGGGCCGGGCGATTACGAATGCTTCGAAACCTGAAGTTCTCGAAAAATTGTCGGCAATCGTTGGCCCTGAAAACCTGCTGATAGAACCCAAAAAGGTCGAGCCGTACGGCGCCGATGCGGTCAAAGAGAAGTTCCCGCCCGAAGCAGTCGTGTTTCCCGAATCAACCGCGCAGATCGTTGCGATCCTAAAGCTTGCCAACGAATATCTGTTT
>JAYSON010000196.1:0-12879 GCA_043722725.1 Chloracidobacterium sp. | reverse complement strand
GTCGCGATCTTATTTATGCGTTCCGGCGAATCGGCCCTTGGTCTCGCACTATCCGTCGCATCGCTTATCAACGGCCCGATTCTCGGTGTATTTCTAATCGGCACCTTTATGAAAAAGGCACGGGAAATTCATGCACTGATCGGGATGGGCGCGAGTATTTGTCTCATGGTGTACGTCCTGCTCGGCACCAAGATCGCTTGGCCGTGGTACGCGTTGATCGGCAGCCTTACAACCGTCTTCGTAGCATTTATCGCAACTCTTATTTTTTCCGGGAATAATGATGAAATTTCGAATTAGACTCTCCGCAAACCTATTTGCCATTTCCGTTCTTGCACTCGCTGTATCTCCGAGTCTCCGCGTCTCCGCGTCAGCAAACTCCGCGTCTCCGCGTCTCCGCGTTGGAATTCCGGTTACGCAAACTTCGCGTTTTGAGCCATCGAAAAAGGCTTGGGATTTCGCCGCCAAGCAATTGAAAAAAATGTCGGTCGATGAAAAGATCGGCCAACTCGTCCACGTCGGCGTAAACGCAAGGTTCGCCAATCAGGACAGCCCTTTTTTCAAAGACCTCAAACGGCAAGTCGTCGAAAACAAGATCGGCGGAATCATATTTTTCGGTGCGCCGATCTACGAAACGACCCATCTTGCCAACCGCATGCAGGAAGCGGCGAACATTCCGCTGCTTATGTCGCTTGACGCAGAAACAGGCATCGGGATGCGGTTCGAGGACGCGACCAATTTTCCGTGGGCGATGGCTGTCGCCGCGACGGGAAATACCGAATTTGCCCGCAGGATGGGTGTGATTACCGGCCGCGAAGCCCGCGCCATCGGCATTCTGCACATTTACGCACCGGTTCTGGATGTAAATAACAACGCTGCAAATCCGGTTATAAACGTTCGAAGCTTTGGCGAAGACCCGGAAGATGTTGCCAAATTCGGCCTCGCTTTTGCTCAGGGAATTCAAAGCCAACGCGTGATCGCCACCGCCAAGCATTTCCCCGGCCACGGCGACACGGCGGTCGATTCGCACCGCGGCCTCCCCGTAATCGACCACTCGCGCGAAAGCCTGAACAAGACCGAGCTTGTGCCGTTTCGCAAAGCCGTTGACGCCGGTATCGGCTCTATAATGATCGCCCACATCGCCCTGCCGCAGATCGACGGCGAAGAGGTCAAACCGCTCCCCGATTATCGCGGCGGCGATGCCGAAGCCGGTGCAGAGATCGTCATGCAGAAAGCAACCATCCCGGCGACGCTTTCGGCAAAAGTACAGACCGATCTACTTCGCAAAGAGATGGGTTTCAAGGGCCTGATCGTGTCGGATGCGATGAGCATGAGCGGTCTGACAATCTATTTCACGCAGGAAGAAGCCGGTGTTCGGGCCTTTCTCGCCGGGACGGATATTCTCGAAAAACCTTCCGATGTCGATGCGATGATACGAGGCCTTCGCGAAGCTGTAAAAAGCGGCCGTATCCCGATGGAACGCCTCGATGATTCAGTCCGCCGCCAGCTAGCGTGGAAGTACGAGCTCGGCTTGTTCAAACAAAAGATAACGCCGCTCGACGGGATCGACCGCATCGTTTCCGGTGCAGACACGATCACTCTTACGGACGAGATCGCAACCAAGGCGATTACGCTTGTCCGCAGTGACGATGGTGCTTTGCCTCTGGACAAAAACGCGCGGATCGCCGTGCTCGGTGTTTCAAATGGCTTCGACGGCCCTTCGACGATGGGAAGCCTTGTCTCGACGCTTCGCGGAAGCGGAGTCAGATTCGCACCGGCATATCTTCAGGAAAATTCGACGGCCGAACAACTCGCCGCCGCCCGAAAAGTTGTCGGTGACGCCGATATAGTGGTTATCGGCCTCTACGGCCGCGTCCGTTCCGGTGCCAAAAATAGCGTCGGCATTCCGGAAAATGGTGCCGTGGTATTGCGTGAATTGCTGGCGTCAAACAAAAAGGTCATCGGCGTGAGCTTCGGTAATCCCTACCTGCTCGGAGCGTTCCCGGAAATGAAAACGTATGTTGTCGCGTACGGTGATATGCCGAGCCTCCAGCGTGCGTCGGCCCGCGCGATCCTCGGTACGCAAGACATCACTGGCAAGCTGCCGATCACGCTTCCGGGCCTTCATCCGCGCGGAACCGGAATTCAGGTACTGAAGAAATAAATTAGCCACGGATGAACACGGATCGACACAGATGTTTTCTATTTTTATCCGTGTTATCTGTGTCCATCCGTGGCTAAATTTTCTCTAACTTTATGACTCAACCCTGGGAAATCGAAAATTTTCTCGAAGTCCGCAACGGTCAACTTCACATTGATGGAGTCAACGCCGTCGAACTCGCCCGCGAGCACGGCACACCTCTGTTCGTCTTCAGCGAATCACGGATCCGTCACAACATTGATCGATTAAGAAAATCCGCCGATGTTATCGACTGTCCGCTCAAGCTCTGCTACGCAGCCAAAGCCAATTCGACAATGGCGATCCTCCGTGCCGTCAAAGATGCCGGCAGCGACATCGAGGTAAACTCCGGCGGTGAACTGTGGAAGGCTCTAAAGATCGGCTTCACCGGCGATCAAATAATCCTTAACGGCACGAGTAAAGAAGTTTGGGAGATCGAAGACGCTATTAACGCAGGCCTATATGCGATCCAGGTCGATTCGCTCTATGAACTCTCATTGATCGAAGAAACCGCTCAACGACTAAACAAAAAAGCGAATGTCAGCCTTCGCCTCGTGCCCGAAATCGAAACAGGAACGCACTCCGGCCTACAAACCGCGTTGCTAACGTCAAAGTTCGGCATGATGCCCGACGAAGCTTTTTCAGCATTTCACACTTACAAAGACTCGCCGCATCTCGATCTCTGCGGCATTCATCTGCATATCGGCTCGCAAAATCCGGACGCTGCGCCCTACGCCGAAGCTTTTTCGATGATGTTCGATACCCTCGTCCGCAATTACAACGAAACCGGCGTCAAGCTAAAACACATCAATCTCGGCGGCGGATTTCCGGTTAACTATCTGCGTGACGACGCGCTTGAAGCCGCTTTCCCCGCTGAACAGCGCGATATGTTCTCCGCCGATTTCGAACCCGCCGACGCGATCCGCAACGCCTGGAATGAAGTTAAAACTGCCTCTGAAAACTCGAACACATCACACCTACTGGAAGGCTTCACGCTTCTTCTGGAACCAGGCCGCAGCGTCATCTCCGACGCCGGAATTTGCATCTCAACAGTACGAAATCGGAAGGAACGTCCTGTCGAAAAAAGCTCCCCTCCTTACGAAGGAGGGGTGGCAGCCGCTTCGGCTGTCGGGGTGGTTCTCTCGTCTGACGAAAAATCAATTAAAGTTAGAACTGCGAACGTGGATACTTGGCTGCTTACGGACGCCGGTTTCAACATCCTGCTCTCAATGGAGACTTACAAATGGTACTACCACCTGATATCAGCGGAACGATCTGGTGACGAGCATGCTTTCCCATACAAAGTCGCGGGCCCCTTATGCGACGGTGGTGACGTCTATTTTGATATCGAGGGCGAAAATCGCTTGCCGTCTCATCGTCTGTTGCCCGAAAATGTTCAACCCGGCGAAATTCTGGCACTGCTGAATTGCGGCGCGTACTCACTGGCTCAAGCATCGCAATACAACGGAAGATTCCTGCCGCCTGTGGTTTTGATACGAGAGAATGGAGAAGCCGAGTTGATCCGAAAACGTGATGGGTTTGACGATTTGGTGGGAAGCGACTTGTATTGAGTTGCTCTACCCGCTCCACCTGCCCCAGCGCTCAAGGGTGGAGCATTGGAGCAAGACCTTGATCGGCATCCCAAAATCCGTAATTTGAGCGTTCCGCCCGTTCCACGTGTTCCACTGTTCCACTGTTCCAGGGTGGAACACATACACACCGCAAACTCGCGGCACTCTACGCTTGGAAACTCTGCCGCCTAACGAGGTTTTGCATAAGTTCCTTCTCGGCTGGGATTATTTCGAATTTCATTTCTTCGTAAAGCTCCGCCAGATTGGCGATTGTGGCCGCACGGGTGCTTTCGTCGCGGATCGTGGAAATCGTTTGCAGATTTTCAAGCGAGACATCTCGGGCCCGATCTGAATTGCCGTATTGCAAATATCGTTTTGCGAATTCGATAAAGGCCGCCGAACGCGACGCAAGCTGCGGAACGCCTTCGGCAAGAGCATATGCTTCTTCGAGAAATCCGAGGGCTTTTTCACTCTCCTCGTTCCCTGCCGCTGCGTCGCTCGACCTGATCAACGCGAACATTCTATGGACGTCATCGGGGATCGAATTGATCGCCTGCCGGGCTAATTCATCGTCTTTCTGGATGGTCAATATCTGCCCGATCTGCCCTAGAGCGTTCATCGACTCGTTTTCGTCTGCGATCTCCTGAGCGATCCCTATCGCCCGTTCGCCTTTCTCAAACCCAGCAAATTGAACCGCGATCGAAGAAAACAAAGCAAGCTTTGCCTTGCTGTCGCGGGTTTCCGTCTCATGCTGCGAACGCAGGATCGCGTAGCCTTCTTCGAGCGCCTCATAAGCCTCGTTCCTTTCGTCACGTCGCCAAAATTCCCTCGCGAACCCAAGCAGGCACGACGCCATCTGCGTTTTATCTTTCACCGAATCGAGCGTCCGGTCGGCCAGCTCCAAACTGTTTGCCCGAAGAAAACCGAGCGAAGTTCCGCTCAGGAAATTGTCGCGATGGGTATTGTCGAGTATTTCGGCAAAACCACGTGCTTTGTCGAACGTTTCGATCGCAAGGTCGTTTCGCTTCGCGGCGATAAATGCATTTCCAATTTCAATAAATGCGCGAATCTTCTCTTCGTCGTGCTCGATATCGTCGGCAGCGATCACTGCCTTTTCGAGTAGTTCAGCCGATGTCTCAAACTGTTCCGATTCAACATCGACAGTAGCCATCGTCAAAAAGGAATGTACTGCCGTTCCCGGAAATCCGATCTCGTTGACCGTTTGCAAAGTCCCATTCGCGTCGCCTTCCTCATGCTGTTTTACCGAGATCCCGGCAAGCACAGTGTCGCGATGATCCATCGTGTCGGCGACCTCGCGCGCCTTTTCGAATTCACCCCTGGCCGCCATTTGCAGCGCGATGCGTTCACGAGCTTGCGACTGCAAGCCGAAATCCTCAATGGACTCGGCAAGTTGCAACGCATAGTCATCGTCTTCCATGCCCGCGCATTTCTCGGCAACAGCTATCAAAAGCCTGTCGCGCACAAAGGGATCGTCCACCGTGTTGGCAAGTTCCGCCGCTGTATCGACATCGCCTTTCGCCAGATATCGCGGCACGATCGCAATCATAGCCTGTGCCCGGCCGTCGCGGCTCTTTATTGCCTCAGCCAAATACGCCGAGCACGACAAAAGATCCGACTGCGCGTCTGCGATCGAAATTAAATGATCTGACATAAATGATGTTTACCGAAGTGTCGAAGAAAACACGATACGATAAGAAAGATAGCCACGGATAAACCCAGATGGACACTGATGGAATAAAAGGCCCACAACGATTTGCGACCAGCATCCGTGTTTATCCGTGTACATCCGTTGTTAAAATTCTTCTATGAAACCTCTGCGGTTAAAAACTATACCGAATGTGCAAAAGAGCGCCGTACCGAATCCGGCATCCAGTCGTCCAAATTCTTTGCGACCCATTCCGCTCCGGCCTTTCGCAACTCCTCCGCCGACACCGTATTTGCCACGCCAAGGACCGGCAGATCGGCTCGCTTCCCGGCGATGACTCCCGGTGGAGAATCCTCGATCACAACGCACTCGTCGTGTGTCATCGGCAAATGCCCTTGGCTGATCCGCACCAGATCGATTTGCTGAAACGCGTTTCGATAACATTCCGGATCGGGCTTGCAATTCGACACGTCTTCAGCGGTGACGATCACCGAAAAGCAATCTCTCAAGCCAGTTTTTTCGAGTACAAAATCTACCTCTTCACGTTTTGCCATGCTGACCAGGCCGAGTGCAAACTCTCGCGACATCTTGCGGATAAAATCCTCGACGCCATGAAATAAAGGCAGTTCGCCGGCGACGATTTCACGCCATTTTTGAGTCTTTTGCTGGGTTATTTCCAGGACCTTATTCGTCTCTGGCGTTTTGCCCGCACGTTCATAAGCCGCCTCCACAAACCTCCGATCATCCATTCCGAGGCTCGCGAAATACTGTTCGTCGGTTATCTCGACTCCGTCAGCCTTCAGCAGATCGCGGATCACATCAAGCTGGATCTGCTCATCGTCAATGATGACGCCGTTAAAATCGAGAAGGATTGCTTTTATCATCTTGAAAGGTTCTCTCGTAATAAATGTCGTAAATGGGTATTTTAACTTCGAAGCGAAGCTGCTGCAAATTGTGATGGAGAGAGAGTCTAGTCCAAAACCGGGTTTTAGCCGCCGCTACAATTCGTCGAATTCCCTTTTCGCCTGCACTAAAGCCGGCATGTCCGCATCCGCGTCCTTCCAAAGAGCGAAAAACTTTTCGTATTCCGTCTTGTCTCTGGATGCCCTAGATTTCCCAAGCTGCGCGAGAGCGTAAAGCGACGATAACGGAGCCTCGCCCTGGTGGGTGAGGATATGATCAAATTCTCTGGCAGCTTCGCTTTTCCGGTTCAAGTGCAGATACGCAAGGCCGCGGAAGTATTGCGGAAAGAATTGACCCGCGCCCTGAAACCGCTCCGTAATCTCCAATTCGGCCAATGCTGCCTCATACTTTCCGGCCTGAAGCATTCCACCTGCTTTCGCGAACGGAATCCATAGTTGGTTCAGAAGCGTATTTACAGGATAATCAGAGTGCAATTCCCGGAAAAGCGTCTCCGCTTCCGTTCGATGGCCGGCAAATGCCAAAGCGACGGCCGACCGTGACAAAGCGGTCTTGTTTCGGGAATATTGGAGCGCTTTTTTGACCTGAGTTTTTAATGGCAGTTTCAGTTTCGAATCATCGTTTTGCGGAATGCCGTTTCCTGAACTCCAGCAGACCATTCTTATGGCCTGTTCGGCCGCGTATTCCGCAGCGCTTTCGGTGGCCTCGCCGCGGACGGCCATTTCCATCGAGCGCCGCGAAAACTCCTGCGACACACGCCACTTGCCCGCAAAACCGGCCGTCGCCGTTTGCAGGTTCACCGCAATGTGTTCATCACCCCTTCCGTGAAACCATCCGAGGTGCTTCGCCATACCTTCCTCGTCCTGTTCGACGAATGCTGCTTGATACAGAAGGATGTGAAAATAATCGCCGTCCATCTCCCTCTGAAACGCGTCCCGGCAGTGATCTTTAACTTCCGAGAACCGGTTTAACCGAACGAGCGCTGTACAAAGATTCTGTATGGCGATCGCATAGTTTGGATTTAACCGCAACCCGTCGCGTGCCTCGTCGGCCGATTTCTCAAAGTGGCCGATAAGCTCATAAAGGTCGGATAAAACAACCGGCGGGATCGCGTCGCGCGGGTACGACCGCTTATACAACTTCAGCGTTTCGATCCCTTTATCAATCTCTCCGGTCACCATTAAATGGTAAAAATGCGTAATCCTAAGCCTTTCGTACTCGCTCACCTTATCCCGCAGCTCGAAAGCTTTTGCGGCGTAATCGGCCGCGAGCTTCGGCTGATTTGTGTTGTTGTACATGATGGCGAGCATCACGTACGCCGATGCGAAATTCGGGTCCAGTTCAAGTGCCCGCTTTGCAAAAGGTATGGCTTCAAGTGTCTTGCCGTCACGGTAATACTCGAGGAATAGCGAATATGCCTTGAAGGCGTCAATCGATGAGGTAGTGGCTTCCTGCAAGGGAGCGTCGAACATATCGATCGAAGTAAGGCTCTCGCCGAGTTTTTCGCGCAATCCGGTAGCTGCCTGGCCGAGAGCCTGCAAAACCTTTTCCTTAGAATCTGTTTGCTCAAGCTGACGCCCGATAACATCGCCGGTTCGTCCGTTAGCGGCTTCGAGCGTCAAAACATAATTCGACCCAAGGCATGACACTGTGCCCGAGATATATGCTTTCAGGCTCTGCCGCATGCAGATCTCACGCCCAAGGTCCCGCGTCACCCTTTCGTTTGGGTCGAGCCCCATCAACCTCAATGCATGACGAACCTTCGAGTCATTAAATATCTCGAGAAACGGGGACTGCTCCAGCGTAATCGCGAGGGCGATGTTCAGCGTTCCGTCGAAAACCGGATCTCCCGTGAGGTTTACGAACTCGGTCAGCAATAACGCATCTCTGCTGCCGGATGAACTGGTGGAGATAGCAGATGGAGCCGAACTCTTATTTGGCGGTGTACTGACGATATCTTCCCGGTTCGGAACCACACTGCGTTCAAGCTCCGATTCGAAATCGATCTTACGCCGCAGGCTCTTTAGATCGTTCCCCAGGTCCTTTATCGATTGATAACGTTCTTCGGGATCTTTCTGCAAAGCTTTAGTTACGATTCGCTCAAGTTCCGGCGGGCAATCGTTTGTATAACGAGCTATCGGCTTAAGAGATCCGTACATGATCGCGCCGATCACCTCGCCCGGCGAACTGCCTTGGAATGGCACACGCCCGGTCAGCACTTCGTAGAGCACAATGCCCAAGCTGAATACATCGGTCCGAGCATCGATATCCGGTGCTCCGCGAGCCTGTTCGGGGGACATATAGGACGTCGTTCCCATTACGGCTCCCGGATTTGTTTTAACGAACATTTTGGTTTGAATGTCCGAATCACCGTTTGCGGCCGACGCGTCTTCAGTAAGCTTTGCAAGGCCGAAATCGAGAACTTTTACGTAACCGTCGGGCCGCACCATTATATTTTCCGGCTTGATGTCGCGGTGAACGATGTTGGCTTTGTGGGCAGCCGTTAAAGCATTGGCGACCTGCGAGCCGATATCGAGGACCTGTTCAAGCGACAGATGTCCACCATTTATCCATTCGCGCAGCGTTTCACCCTCGATGTACTCAGTCGCGATGAAATGAGCTCCGTCGCTTTCGCCTATCTCGTGGATAACTATGATGTTGGGATGATTCAACGCGGAGGCCGTTTTCGCTTCCTGGACGAAGCGCTTCATCCGGTCCTCGTTTTTGGTGAATTCTTCGGAGAGCAGCTTTAACGCCACATTCCGGTCGAGTTGAGTGTCGCGTGCAAGAAATACTTCGCCCATGCCGCCTGCTCCTAACGGAGAGGCGATATCGTAACGGCCAATCTTTTTCCCTGGTGAGGATGACATTGAATGTGACGATTGTAACGCACTTCCAAATAACGTCAATGGAAAAACGGCTAACTACGGAAGAAAATTTGTGTCGAACATATTCCCGCGTCCGAGAATACCATTCGGGTCAAACGCACGTTTCAGCTCAACCATTTCGTTTATATAACGCTCGCCCATCATCACCTGGAGATATTTACTCTTGAGTTTTCCAATGCCGTGCTCCGCCGAAATGGTCCCTCCGAGCATGATCGATTGAGCAATAAAACGCCCGTAAAGATGCCTAGCCTGTTCGGCTTCCGCTGCGTCCTTAGGCAGAATATTCGCGTGCAGATGATTGTCACCGATGTGGCCGAATATGACGTAATCGAGCCCGCTTGCGTCGAGCCTTTGCTTGTAAAACCTCAGAAATCCGGTGAAATTCGCGTCTGGAACAGCCATGTCGGTTCCAATCTTTCTCTGTTTGTTACGAACGACACGTTCGTTGACCGCTACCGGTAGAGCGTGCCGGAACGCCCGCATCTTCTCACGGTCCTGATCGTTCGTCGTAAACCACGAACGCTCAAGATCGGCGTTGTTTCTCTCCAAAAGCTCGTTCCATTGCTCAAGCAGTTGGTCTTCCGAGTCAGCCGTCGTTTCCTGTTCAAAAAAGATCGCACCCGCCATGCCGTCCGGCGTTTCGGGAAATTTCTCGGAAATGAACTTCAGCGAATTTGCATCGAAATATTCAAGCAAACTCGCATCTACCGCCGGAACGCGGGCACCTTGCCCGCCCGTTCGCGAAGCAAACGAAAGCTCACGCGCCGCGTTTACACAATTCAGCAGATCGTCTTCGTGCGAAAAAAATATGATGCCGCTAAAAAAGCCTTCCGGTTTCGTTAGAAGCGACAATTCGATCTCCGTTATCACGCCGAGCGTTCCTTCGCTCCCGATAAACAGATCTATCGCATCAAACGGCTTCTTGTTAAAATAGCCGCTGACGTTCTTCCGCACATCCGGCCTTTCATAAGTCGGCAGCTTGATAGCGATCCGGTTACCGTTCTCCGTTTCCAAGTCGATGGTACTTCCATCCGCACTTAACGCCTCGCCTCGGCGAATGTTGACCATATCGCCGCTCGCCAGCACGACCTTCAACCCCCTGACAAAATTCCGCGTCGCTCCGTATTTAAAACTCCTCGCACCCGAAGCATTTGTCGCGACCGTCCCGCCGATCTGACAGCTCCATTCGGTCGGGTCGGGCGGGTAAAACAATCCCTCGGCCTCAACCGCTTTTTGAAAATCCGCAAGCACGACCGCCGGCTCAACCACCGCCGTCATCGATGCTTTGTCTATACTTTTGATCTTATTGAGCTTTTCCAGCGAAACGACAACGCCGCCAAACGGTATCGCACCGCCAACCGTTCCAGTCCTTGCACCCGAAATTGTAACCGGTACATTTCGCGTGTTTGCATCAAGCAATATCGCCGCGACATCCTCGGCCGACTCAGGAATAAACAGCTTCTCCGCATGTCCACCCCGCATATTGCTGGCGTCAGCAAGATAGTTTTGCAGTTCGTCCAATTGGGTCTTAACTTGCATGATTAGAATTTATCGCAGAGTCACGTGTTCTGCAAAAGAAAGCCGTATATACTATTTATCCCAGTTCCTTTTTCCGTTTTATCGGCCTCAGCGATTTCATGCCTATCCATAGTGTTTCGTATCGTTTATCTAACAGTCAATTCCCTTTCCCTCAAATACCTCAGCTTGTCCCGTATTTCCGCTGCCTGTTCGAATTTCATTTCCTTCGCGGCGTGGCGCATGTCGGCTTCGAGTTGATTGATCGTTTCCTTCAACTTCTTCGGTGAATACTCTTCGAAATCGTCCAGATCGAGCGGCACCTTGAAATAATCGGCTTCGTATGCAGTAACGAGCGTGGCGTCTATCGACTTGATGATCGTCGTCGGCGTGATCCCGTGTTCCGTGTTATATTCCTCTTGAATTTTCCTCCGCCGCTGTGTTTCGCCGATAGCTTTTTCCATCGATTTTGTGATCTTATCGGCGTATAGGATTGCCTTCCCGTCGGAGTTTCTCGCGGCGCGCCCCATCGTCTGTATCAGCGAACGTTCCGAACGCAAAAATCCTTCCTTATCGGCATCGAGTATCGCGACAAGCGAAACTTCCGGCAGATCGAGCCCTTCTCGAAGTAGGTTGATGCCGACAAGCACATCAAAAACGCCCCGCCGCAGATCGCGGAGGATCTTGATGCGTTCGAGCGTCAAGATCTCGCTGTGCAGGTATGTGACCTTCACGCCGACCTCCATAAAATATTCACTTAGGCTCTCAGACATTTTCTTTGTCAATGTCGTTATCAAAACGCGTTCGTTGCGTTCGGCACGCACACGGCATTCTTCCAACAGGTCGTCGATCTGCCCCTTCACCGGCCGCACTTCAATGACCGGATCGAGCAAACCGGTCGGCCGAATGATCTGCTCGATCACCTCGCCTTGGGTCTTGTTCAATTCGTATGGCCCCGGTGTGGCCGAAACATAGATCGTTTGGCCGGCACGCTCTTCAAACTCGGCAAAATTGAGCGGGCGGTTATCTTTCGCGCTCGGCAGCCGAAATCCGTATTCGACGAGCGTCCCTTTTCTGGATTGATCACCCTTAAACATCGCGCCTATTTGCGGTATCGACTGGTGCGATTCGTCGATGACGAGCAAAGCGTCGCTCGGCAGATAATCGAACAACGTCGGCGGCGGCTCACCTGCCTTTTTTCCGGTTAAATGCCGCGAATAGTTCTCGATTCCCCGGCAAAAGCCCATTTCTTTGATCATCTCGAGGTCGTACATCGTCCGCTGGTGCAGCCGCTGCGCCTCGACGATCTTGCCCTGATTTACAAGCTCTTCTTCCCACCAAGTCAGCTCCGCTTTAATGGTGCCGATCGCCTGCTTGATTGTAGATTTCGACATCACATAGTGCGTTTTGGGGTAGATCGGCACGCGGTTTCCGTGTTTTTCAAGCACTTCACCGAGCAGCGGATCAATCGTCGACACCGATATGATCTCGTCGCCCCAAAACTCGATCCGGTAAGCCTGTTCCTGATAACTCGGGAAGAGTTCGACCACGTCACCGCGCACTCTGAAAACGCCGCGGTCGAAATCGATATTCACCCGCTCGTACTGTAATTCGACCAACCTCTGCAAAAAGTGATCGCGGCTGATCTTCATTCCCGGCTCGATAAACATCAGCATCCCGAAATACGCATCCGGATCGCCGAGCCCGAATATGCACGAAACCGACGCTACAACGATTACATCATGCCGCTCAAACAACCCGCGTGTCGCCGAGAGCCGCAGCCGGTCGATCTCGTCGTTGATCGTCGCTTCTTTTTCGATATAAAGGTCGGACGCGGGAACATAAGCCTCGGGCTGGTAATAGTCATAGTACGAGACAAAATATTCAACCGAATTTTCAGGGAAAAATGTCTTAAATTCTTGGTACAACTGGGCCGCGAGCGTCTTGTTATGGGCTATCACCAATGTCGGACGCTGCACCTGCTCGATAACATTCGCGATTGTAAATGTCTTGCCGCTGCCGGTAATTCCTAGCAAAACCTGATCCTTGGTGCCGTCGTTTAGATTTTGTACTAGCTCTGCGATAGCCTCGGGCTGATCGCCCTTTGGGGTGTTTTCAGAAATGAGACGAAATTGCATGCCT
>JAYSON010000195.1:0-2769 GCA_043722725.1 Chloracidobacterium sp. | reverse complement strand
GAGACGGCCATTCCAGAATCTTCGGTAATCGCCTTGGGTTCGCGAAGGTCGGCCAAATTCACGCTTGACACCCGCGAAACAAGATCGAATTGCTGCCATTCAACCAACATTTTCTGGTACATTTTAACGCGTTCCAGATTCTCCTTAACTGCTTTCTCGGTTTTCGCCTCGTCCCAGCCGACCAGCGTGACCGGGAGTTTTGCTTCTTTTGCCGTTGCCGGAGCCAGAATATTTCCGTCGCTGTCAACTAGCATATCGCCGGTAGAAAGCCGCACGATGGCGCTCGGTATTCGCTCGGTTACATTTACCCGGATGCCGTTCGGTAAAACCCTTGATACGGCCGCCGTCTTCACAAAAGCGATCTTCTCGACCTTCGCTTTGATCTCCATCAGGTCCGCGTTCCACACACCGGATTTTTCGGTGGAGCTTGCCACGACTCTCGAAATATCGGCCTTTGAAGATCGCTCAACGCCGCGAACCTCCACCGATTTCACGTCGAAAAAGTTCGAAGCAGTTACGCTTTGGTAACCCAACATGCCCAAAGCGGCCAGGCATATCAAAAGGCAAAAGCTTAGGAATAACGGCAGAAAGAAACTGCCGAGACGGCTTGGACGCTGTGAGGCGGAACGTTTCACCGCCGAAATCTGTCGGCGTTTCACATTCCGCGGGGCTTTACTGCCTGCTGATCTTTTTCGTATCTGGGTTGCCATCTTTAAAGACGCGGATCGGAGATTCTCTAACTATCCGAGCGCGTTTGCCTCCGTATTTCCATTTTTAAGTTTTTCAAGAATTTCATCGGACAATCGCGTCACGCTGCCTGCACCGAGCGTTATCAGCAGATCGCCCGCCTGCAGATGCGGGCATACCAATTCCGCCGCGGTCTTAATATCGCCGATATAATTTGCGTTTTTGTGCCCGTATTTCTTTATATTTTCCGTCAGAATTTCAGCCGTAATACCGTCGATCGGTTGCTCGCTCGCGGCGTAGATGTCCAAAACAAAAACAACATCGGCGTTGTTAAATGCCAAAGCAAATTCATCCATTAACTCCAGAGTTCTCGTATAACGATGAGGCTGGAAAACAACCACAGTCCTACGTCCGCCCGAACTGTTTTTCGCCGCCGACAGTGTTGCAAGGATCTCGGTCGGGTGGTGCCCGTAATCGTCGACTACTGTAACCCCGCGAGCTTCGCCCTTGAATTGAAAACGTCTATCCGCATTTTTGAATGTCTTAAACGCTCCAGCAATCTTTGTAAACGGAATCTCAAGTTCGAGCGCCACGGCGGTTGCCGCCAACGCATTATAAATATTGTGCTTACCGGGAACCGGAAGCATTATCTCGCCTAGCACTTCGTCGCCCTTCCATACATTAAAGGTCGAACCAAATGCGTCGTCGTATCTGATGTCATGGCCGGAAACGTCGGCCTGCGCCGTCAAGCCGTAAGTGACACGCCTCCGTTTAATCTTCGGAATAATAAGCTGCACATTCGGATCGTCAAGGCAAATAATAGCCGCACCAAAGAAAGGCACTTTGTTGACGAAATCTGTAAAACATTGAACGACATCGTCCATGCCTTTGTAAGATTCCATGTGCTCCTTGTCGATGTTCGTTACGACCGCGATCGTCGGGTAAAGCATTAGGAACGAGCGGTCGCTTTCGTCCGCTTCGGTGACAAACCACTCAGAACTACCGAGTTTTGCATTTGACCCGAGCGTGTCGACCACACCGCCGACGACGGTCGTCGGATCGAATCCGGCGTGGCCCAGTATCGTCGCAACCATTGAGGTCGTCGAGGTCTTTCCGTGTGTTCCCGAGACCGCGACAGCGTAAGGCTTCAGGACCATCAATTCGGCAAGCATCTCGGCTCGTGGAATTACCGGAATTCCACGTTCTTTTGCGGTAACAACCTCTGGATTGTCATCACTTACGGCCGACGAGTAAACAACGACCTGCGCATCGCCGATATTCTTTGCGTCGTGTCCCTCGGCAATTCGAATATTTAGAAGTTCGAGCCGGTCGGTATTCTTCGATTTTCGGGCGTCGGAGCCCGAAACTTCGAAACCCAGATTGCACAGCACCTCCGCAATGCCGCTCATCCCAATGCCGCCGATCCCGATAAAATGAATTCTCTTTACGTGTCTAAACATCAACTCTTTCTTTCTTGTTTCTTCTTCTCTATCGCCCTTGCGTCTTTTTGGTCTTTCTTCCCTGCCAGTTCTTCGATCAAATCAACCGTCACCTTCGCCGCATCCTTTCTTCCTAATCTTTTCGCTGATTTCTCCATCTCCTCTATCTTTGCCAAATTACCGATCAAGTCGTTTATTTCCTTTGCCAGACTCTCTCCGCTCAAATCTCTCTGCAATAACACCCTGGCCGCACCCGCTTTTTCAAAGGCCTCGGCGTTTTTGCGTTGATGATCGTCGGCGGCGGTCGGAAGCGGAATCATGATCGATGCCTTTCCGGCCGCCGCGAGTTCAGCACAAGTCGTCGCTCCGGCTCGGCATATCACGAGATCGGCCTTTTCGAACGCATGGAACATGTCCGAAATAAACGGCCGGACATCGGCATCCTGAAACCCGGAACGATCGTAGAGCTCTCGTATCTTTACAAAATCGCCTTCACCGGTCTGATGCGTGATGTGCAAGCCTTCTTTTGCTTTTTTTATCAAATGGGCCAAAGCATCGGTCATCGCATTATTTATCGCCCTCGCTCCTTGTGATCCGCCAAAAATAAGTACGCACGTTTCGCTCCCACGCAGCTTTGTTTCAA
>JAYSON010000194.1:0-2727 GCA_043722725.1 Chloracidobacterium sp. | reverse complement strand
GCGAGCGGTAACGCAAGAGATGATCTTATAAAAGCATCGACGAAGTTTACGGAAGTTGATTCCTTCCGGGCGGTGATGGACGCCAGCGGGAAGACGAATATGCACATTGAGTTTGCATTCATTGCGCCGGACCGCTATCACGTCAAGAATTTGCCGGCTATGGAAACGATCATTATCGGGAAGGATACGTACATCAAGATAGGCGACAAGTGGACCAAAAGCTCGATGGATCTGGGGAAAACTATCCCCGATCTGCGCGATTCTTTTACCGAAGAAGGCCTTAAATCCATCGTGGACGTGGAGTATGTGGGAGACGACTCTGTGGATGGAAAAGCGGCGCTTGTTTATCGATATAAAGGCAATACCGTAAAAGAAGCCGGACCCTACACTTCAAAGCTTTGGGTCAGTAAGGACGACGGTCTGCCGTTGAAAATCGAGGTTGAATATTCGGAAGGAATGCTCGACAAAATGACGACCGTATACGATTACGAGTCTGAGGTAAAGATCGAAGCTCCGATCAAAAATTGAAGCAGCTTTGACATACCAAATGAGTATAAACGACGAAGAAACATTGATTTCAATACAAGACCTGAAGGTTTACTACAAGCTGGGCGGTGGTCTTTTCAGCTCTCTAAAGATCGTGAAAGCGGTTGACGGCGTATCGCTCGACATCGAAAAGGGTGAAACACTTGGTCTTGTTGGAGAATCGGGCTGCGGCAAATCGACCTTGGGAAAAGCTATTCTAAGATTAACCGAACCGACCGGCGGCAAGGTTTTCTATAATGGCAAGGATCTCGCACATCTTCCGCAATCCGCAATGCGCGAACAGCGAAAGCACCTGCAAATGATCTTTCAGGATCCATATGCCAGCCTCAATCCGCGAATGACGGTGGCAAATATTATCGGCGAACCGATCCGCACCTTTGGCCTGGCAAACGGTACATCGGTCGAGTCGCGTGTACAGGAATTGATGGAAACCGTGGGACTTAGCCGACGGTTTGCGAAGCGTTACCCGCACGAATTTTCCGGCGGGCAGCGGCAGCGTATCGGAATCGCCCGTGCTCTGGCGGTTGATCCGGAGTTTATCGTTGCCGATGAGCCGATCTCCGCGCTCGACGTATCGATCCAGGCGCAGATCATGAATCTGATGGAGCGTCTGCAGGCGGAAAAGAATCTGACGTATCTTTTTATCTCGCATGATCTGCGGGCCGTCCGGCATCTTTCGGACAGAGTTGCCGTGATGTATCTCGGCAGAATTGTCGAGCTTGCCGACAGTAAGGAGATGTACAAAGACCCGCTCATGCCTTATACAAGGGCCTTAATTTCCGCCGTTCCCGTGCCCGATCCTGAAATCGAGGCCGTGCGCGAGCGAATTATCCTGAAAGGCGATGTTCCCTCGCCGATAAATCCGCCAAGCGGCTGTCATTTTCATACCCGCTGCCAGTACGCAATCGCCGAATGTTCGACGATTGTCCCGAGCCTGGTCGGGATAAAACCGCGCCATCAGGCGGCATGTATCCGAATCAGCCCGCAGCATCCGAATATCGAAGAAAATGCTGGGAAGGGTCTGGGCGTATTAGGCAGCTAAATATTTCATAAAAAAAGAGAGGCCCGATCATTGAGCCTCTCTTCGTAAACGAGCTACGGTATGATTTGGTAAGAATGATTAGTAGCTTGTCGAAGCCGCCGCCGAATTGTTTTCCGTGTCGCGCAGAGCTTTGATGCGATCGTGGGCCGCCTGCACCGAAGTATACTGAGTCTGAACGGTATCAAGAACGTGCGAAGGAAGAGTCTGTTCGAGAGCCTCTTTGTACATATTCTTGGCCGAATCCTCGCCGCGTTCGCATTCGTTTAGGATCGAACCCTCGTCCTTTCCAGTAACCGCCGATTTAATGTTTATCCAGCCTTGATGGATCGCTCCCGAAATACTTCCTGTGTTTTCAGGATCGCCGCCTAGTGTCTGCACCAGCGTCTGTAATTCCCCTGCAAATTGTGAGCGCTGTTGTCCAAACTCATAAAAAAGCGACTTCAGATCGGAACGGTCAACGCCCTCCGCAGCTTGTTTAAAGCCCTCCTGGCCGTCCTTGCACGTTTCGATCAGGCCGTTGAGCGTCGAGATAACCTCGTCGTTTGTTGGCGTGGTTGTCGATGTAAAATTTGTATCCGAAGCAAATGGTGTTGGCGTTTCGTATTCATTGGTCATAATCAGAACCTCCGTGGAAAATCTAAAGCAAATCTAAAAACTAAGTGTCGTCTTACGACTGTACGTATACATATACAATCGTTGTGCCAAAACCAGAAGGCCTGTAATTCCAATGAATTTACGAAAATGACCCGTTTAATTGTGCAATCGAATAAGACATTTCTGCATTGAAGTGGTGCGCTCAAACCGCCGCCGCCGCGCGAGGTTGCCGTGCCGGAGATAGAAACGAAATTATTTGTGTGGCATAATCAAAAAACTCCATAAATTCGTTGGGCTTTTTTCTTGAAATTACTTGTTGATTGATTGTATTACCAAGTATGTCAAAAGTCGGATTCTAGTTTGTCGAACGCCGAAAGGCGTAAGGCAAAGGTGTTGTGCAGAATCGAATGAGTTCAGATCGGTTGAAAAATCAGAAATTTCTCGACCAGCTCGCCGATGAAAACGGTGTGGCTATTGTCGTCGTTGACGAAGATTCAAAGGAAGTGTCGGTTTCGAATAATAATTCGATGTGCGCAGTTCTCTAT
>JAYSON010000193.1:0-3305 GCA_043722725.1 Chloracidobacterium sp. | reverse complement strand
ATTATGCTCATCATCGACGAGGTCCAGTCGGGCATGGGCCGCACCGGGAAAATGTTTGCCCTCGACCATCACGACGGCGTCAAAGCCGACATCGTCTGCATGGCCAAAGGCATCGGCTCGGGCATGCCGATCGGCGTCTGCACCGCCAAGGCCGACATCATGGACTGGCACAAAGGCGCCCACGCCTCGACCTTCGGCGGCAACCCCGTCGCCATCGCCGCTGCCCTTAAAACTATTGAGCTTCTGCAAGGCGGCCTGGTAGATAATTCCCGCGATGTAGGAGCGTACCTCGAGGCCGGTTTAAACAATCTAAAGGATAAATACGACTGCATAGGCGACGTCCGCGGCCTCGGCATGATGCTCGGCGTCGAATTCGTAAAAAGCTCCCCTCCTTACGAAGGAGGGGTGGACGCCGCTTCGACGGACGGGGTGGTTCTCGACGGTGTCAATGATCCCGACCCCGAACTCCGCGACAAGATTGAAATGGAATGCTTCCAAAAAGGCCTTATCATATTAGGTTGCGGCATCAGCACCATCCGCTGGTCCCCGCCGCTTATCCTGACAAAAGAAAACGTTGATGTCGCACTAGAGATCTTCGACAACGCAATCGCCGCGTCAATCTAAGATATTCTGCCCGCGAAAGAAAAAGAAAAAAGCGCGAAAGGAAAATTATTTGTTCTTTCGCGCTTTTTCGCGGATTTCGCGGGCAACGTCATTTATTTACTGTCCAACAAAGTCTTCTCCGGCAAATGCCGCAGAAACTGTGCGTACGCATACGCGATCGGCTCGTTGGGCTTAGTGTCTTTATAAGCCCGCTCGGTGTGCGACAACTCGCTTATTTCGCCCGCACCCATTTCGCCATAGGCGGCCAAAACCCAGTCGAGCACCTTGATCTCGTCCTTATCAAGCAGCTCTACAGAATTGCCGGTCGTGACAAAATGCTTGGTCCTTTCCGCTATCGTAACGCGCCCGGTCTGGATCAGATCATCTAAAACCTCAGCCGCCGGATCGCCAACGGGCCCATACGGACGATTAAGATACACTGCCCCAGACATCCCCGCGCCGCGCAGGTAAAACGCGGTCAGATCGGAGTAAAACAGCAGTTTGTTGAGATTTGTCTTGTAAACCGTGCGGCCTTTGCTCAAAATATATTCCATCATTGCACCCATCTTTTCCGCCGAAAACGCCCGCTGCCCGCTAAACACGCTTTGCTCCACCGGCTGCACCGCCTCATGCATGACCACCGCTTTCGTCGCCGTTTCCCTTACCAAAATTCGCTCCAACTCGCGCACCTCGTCCCTCTGCGGCGACGTGAACGTCTCCCGCAGATCTTCGGCCAGCAGATCGAATTTCGTGTACAGAACATCGGCCATTCCCTCCCGGATCAAATTATCCGGCACCTCCAGCCCGCGCTCATTCTTAAGGAATTGCCGGACATCGCCCACAACACCATCAATGCTCCGCGCAAAGAGATTCAACATTAAGTCGTCTTTATTCATATAGGTATCGTCGAAATCGCCGGGTCGGCGCACTGCGTATCCTACCCGATTAACCCAAAAGTGTAAATACTTTTATTCGCGTTGGAAATGGGGGCCGCGGTGGCCTGATTCTTTTTCCTAACTGCGAAGCATGCGGCCTGCCCCGCACGAGCGTTTCGACGGCTGTAGATCATTCTCTCTTTCCGCATCACGAAAAAATGAACTTGCAGATTAACAAGTTTTAACTCATAATAAAGATTACCTGCTAAAGTACGGCCTGCGGTACCCTCTCATTTTACTTCTCACGAATTTCGGCGGCTTTATCCCACCCAAATGACTGCAAACGAAAGAAAAATGAATAGCTCCTTGCTGGTATTGGCGCCTCCTGGGGTCATGGCCTTGGCATGGGCGATCTATGGCTTTCCGGTGCATAATATAAGCCCTGGGCTTATCACACTCTCGTTGGTGACGATACTATTTAGCGCCTATCTTCGCATCGAGTTGCCGCGGGCGAAGTTGCATCTGACCATATCGGACGCTCTTGTTTTCCTTTCCCTCTTGTTCTATGGCGGCCAGGTCGCCGTGATCCTGGCGATGTTCGAGGCGGGTTTCTCGTCCTTGTACATTAGCCCGAAAAAGCCGGGGAACGGATTTGCGGCTAAAAAGACGGTTCTAATCAACGTGCTGATCGCCGCTTTTTCCACCTTTGTCACTTCTTTTGTTATCGAGATCTTTTTCGGTTCGGCGGGCGAGGTCTTAGAGAGCGGAAATACAACGGTGTTTTTATCTCTACTAACGGTAGTGGCATTCTCACAGTTTGCCGCAAATACGTTACTTGCATCGGCTTACATTGCGGCAAAGACAGACAGGAACTTTTCGATGTCAGGGGGGAATCCTGTTTTAACGCACTGGTGCTCTTTTGCAGCGGGGCTGTAGTGGCCGGTTTGGGTGCAAAGGCGTTGAAGTAGATCGACATGGTCCAGTTCGTCCTCGCCGTGGGGTTTTTCGGCCTCGTTTATTTGACGTATGAACGCTATAACGACGATGTCCGGCAATCTGCATCGCAGGTAGAGCACTCCGAAGACGTGCGTGCGGAGCAGGCGGAAGCCCACATTGTCGAACTTAAACACTTCGTAGATGAGCTGACCAAGACGGCCGAAGAACTCAGCGCGAGCCGCGAGCGGTTTCGCCACGCCGCTTATAATGACGCTCTGACCGGCCTTCCAAACCGCGTTTACATGGTCGAGTTATTGGATGAGCTTTTGAAAGATGGCAACTCCGGTCCGCAGGTCGATTTTGCCGTTCTCGTGCTCAACCTCAACCGTTTTCGGACGATCAATGACAGCCTTGGCCATCAAACGGGCGACCGTATCATCCGCCACGCGGCGAAACGTCTTAGCGAACTGCCGCATGTCGGAGCTGTCGTCGGCCACTTTGGCGGTGACGAGTACGCGATTATTCTTCCCGGAGTTCACAAGATCGAGACCATCGCCGATTTCGCCGCCGCCCGAAGCATTGCCGAGCCCATTCGTTTTAAGGGTAGGCAGGTCTACATAACTGTCAGCATTGGCGTCGTGCCCGATGCTTCCGGTTACGGAAAAGCCGAGGATATTCGCCGTAACGCAGATCTTGCATTAAATAGCGCAAAGGACAACCGGAAGAAATGGGTCATTTTCGACAAGTCTTCGCATTCTCAGGCCGTGTCGATGCAGCAGTTGGAAACTGATCTTCGATATGCGATCGTTTGCAACGAACTTGAAACGTTCTACCAGCCGATCGTCGATCTCGACACCCTGATGCTCAACGGCTTTGAGGCCCTCGTCCGAT
>JAYSON010000192.1:0-5474 GCA_043722725.1 Chloracidobacterium sp. | reverse complement strand
TGACGGCGGCATGATGAAAATGCTGACGGCATCGGGGACACGGCCAAGCACCCAGGCGGCTCCCTGGACGTCGATCTCAAGGATCACGTCTTTTCCTTCGGATGTAAGTTTTTCGGTCAACGCTCTTGAGGTCCCATAGTAATTGGCGTGAACTTCGGCATATTCTAGAAAGCCGCCCTCTGCGCGAAATGCCTCAAACTGTTCCCGCGAAACGAAATTGTAATGCTCTCCGTCCACCTCGCCCGGACGCTGCGGGCGCGTCGTCAGCGACACAGAATATCCGATGTTGGGAACCGCGCGAAGGATCTCTCGGATCAATGTACCTTTGCCGCCACCGGACGGGGAACTTATAACTATTAGGTTTCCTTTCATTCGTCAAAGAGAATTGCCACGGATGAGCGCGGATCTTCACGGATCTGTTTTCGTGGATTGTCGTAAATGCGACGCTTTATTTCGGGCCTCGGACCGAAATTTAGTAGGAGTCTGATCTCGATTTCGGTCGCCCTCAGGTAATTAAGAAGTTGTGCTTCGTGAGAAGAATCCAAAGTGCGTACGGCTTTTAGTTCAACGATAACCAATTTTTCAATTAGTAAATCCGCATAAAAGATGCCGGCTCGATGGCCGTGAAACCAAACCGGTATTTCAACTTGAGATTCGACCAGTATGCCGCGTTCTTCGAAGGCAATGATCATCGCTTTTTCATAGACGGATTCGAGAAAGCCGTGGCCAAGTTCGTTGTAAACTTCATAAAAAACGCCGATTATTTTATCGGTCAGATCTTGATGTTTCATTTCCAAATCTGTGTTAATCCGGCGAAAATCCGTGGCTGAACTATTCTACATTCTGAACTTGTTCGCGTATTTTCTCAATCTCGCTTTTGATTTGAAGTGCGTTTTCCTTGACGATCATGTTGTTGGTTTTTGACGTTATGGTATTCGCTTCGCGGTTGAGTTCCTGTGTCAGGAAATCGAGGCGTTTGCCGACCTCTTTGTCTTCATCCATGATCGTGCGGAAATGTTCAATGTGCGTGGTCAGTCGGGCTATCTCTTCGGAAATGTCGGCGCGCTCGGCAATGTATGCGATCTCCTGAGCAAGGCGGGCCTGGTCGATCTCGATTTGAGTGTCGCTCTTGGCGAGCATTTCACCTATGCGTTTTGTTAGCCGCTGTTGATATTCTTCGCCGATGGTCGCCGACTCGGTTTCGATCGCGGGAAGCCGCCGCTCGATCTCATTCAATCGTTCGGCAAGCTCATCCTTTAGCATTCGGCCTTCGTTCTCGCGCATGCGTTCTAGATCATCGAGCGCGGCGGTCAATGCTTTTTCCACGCCGGTGACGAACTCTTCGCCTATATCGTCTTTTTTCGGAAGCAGAACATTCGGCAGCCGCGCGATAACGTTGAGGTCCGGTTCGCCGGTCAGCGAAAACTCTTTCTGCATGTCCTTCATTGCCGCGAGAAATCCTGTGATTAGAGGCCGGTTTAGCTCGTAATTGATCTCATTGGTGCGGTCGTATTGTAGGTTTACATCGATGCGGCCGCGCGAGAGGCGGTGGCTGATCGTGCGTTTAATGGTCGCTTCAAGCGGCTGCATTTCTCCGCTCAGTTTTAATGCAACGTCCAGAAAACGATTGTTGACGGTCTTTAGTTCGACCGTAACGGCAAAGGTTTGTTCGGTAACCGAACCGCGGCCGAAGCCTGTCATTGATCTCATATGTTTATAAGACGATTTGCTGACCTAAAGCCCTTTCACGTCACGGAGAGAACCACCCCGTCCGCGAAACGCGGCCACCCCTCCTTCGTAAGGGAGCTAAGACAAACCACCCGCTACCGCCTCCCACCACCCCGTCAGCCGAAGCGGCTGCCACCCCTCCTCAGGCAGGAGGGGAGCTAAAAGACAATTCTTCGTCGGCAAACTGCAATTCGTAGAGGTGTTTGTATTTGCCGCCGCTTTCGAGAAGCTCGGCGTGTGTGCCGGTTTGAATGATTTTACCGCGTTCCATAACTACGATCATGTCCGCTTTTCGAATAGTTGAAAGGCGGTGTGCGATGACAATCGAGGTCTTGTTCTGCATCAGATTTGCCAATGCTTTCTGCACGAGCCGCTCCGATTCGGCGTCGAGAGCGGATGTCGCTTCGTCAAGGATCAGCACCGGTGCATTCAGCAGCACGGCCCTGGCGATGGCGATCCGCTGACGCTGGCCACCGGAAAGCAAAATTCCTCGTTCGCCTACTAGCGTATCGTATTTTTGCGGAAGTTCGCTGATGAAGTCGTCCGCAAAGGCGATGCCTGCGGCTTCGGCAATGTCTTCGTCACTCGCTTCTGGATTGCCGTAGGAGATGTTGTATTTTATCGACTCGTTGAACAGTACGGTTTCCTGCGTTACAAGGGCGATCTGCTTTTTAAGGCTTAACAGCTTTGCATCGCGAAGGTCGATGCCATCCCAGGTGATCGCACCTGACGTCGGATCGTAGAGTCGCTGAATCAGTTTTATAAGCGACGATTTGCCGCCGCCGCTTTCGCCGACGAGGGCGATCATCGATCCCTTTGAAATCTCAAGGCTGACCTTTTCGAGGATCTGTTTATTTGGATCGTTATCGTATTTGAACGACACTTCGCGAAGCTCGATCTTGTTCGATAACGGAGACAGGACAACGGCATCGGATCTTTCGGGCATGACCTCATCTTCGTCAAGGATATTCCAGACATCTTTTGCGGCGGCGAAGGCCTTTGAAATTTCGTTATGCTGCCGCGAGATGCGGCGAAGCGGATCATAGCTTCTGAGCAGAAAAAAGAGAAAAGTAAAAAATTGAGCAGCGTCCATTTGCTCTGTATTGATCGAACGAAGTCCAAAAAAGAGAAGTGTCAGAATGGCGACCATTCCGATAATGTCGATCGTAGGCGGAGAGATGGCCGCGATACGGCCCGATCGGAGGTTTGCCCGGGCGATCAAGCCGGCGACTTTGGCGAAACGTGTTCGTTCTCTTGGCTCGGCCGCATATGCCTTGACTATCGTTTGATTCGCGAGGGTTTCTTGCGCTGTATCGGTAAGCAGTTTGTTTCCCTCAAACGACTCTTCGGCGAGGCGGCGCAGGGATTTGCTGAATCTTGTTGTAAGGATGCCGATTATTGGGGCGATAATCATCGCGCCCAACATCAGACGCCAGTTAAAATAGAAAGCAGCGCCGAGAAAAAACACCAACATAAAGCTTTCGCGAAGGACATCGCGAAGGTTCGACGAAACCGCAAGCTCGATTGCCGAACAGCTCACGACAAGCCGCGATACCAGAAAATTCGTCCTATGCTTTTCAAAAAAAGAATTAGACTGTCCTAAAAGGTGGTCGTAAAGCTGTTTTCGGAGATCAAAGACTACTGTTTGTCCGATCTTCGCCATCAGATAAGACGAGAAATATTCCGCAATGCCTTTGAGCACGGTAAAGCTTAGCAACATGACGGAAATCCTCAGCCAAGCCTGGTACCAGTCATTCTGGGGAATGTACCGCTGCAGATCGAAAAGCGTTTGAGATTGCTGGCCCGGAATCGGTGAAAATTGGTTGAAGATCGGAACGATCAGTGCTCCGGTGGCGGTTTCGAACACGGCAACCAACACCATTGCGATCAGCGCAAACAGAAAGGTTACCCAATGCGGGCGGACATATTGTAAGAGCCGCGCGAATTCATTCATCAGTATGCAAAAAGTCGAATATACTAAAGTTAAGCCAACGATGTCCAAGATGCTTCAATTTGCAACGCGTCTTTAGAATATGGCATCTTTTTCAAGGCACCTCTTTTTCGGAGAACAAAATATGCACAATTCAAAGGCAATTATTATCACATTAGCTCTTCTTGTTGTATTTACGTCGTCGGTTACATCGTTTGCACAGCTGGACGTCGCCCGGCGGACGACAGCGATAACTTACCCGCTTGACGATCTTGTTTTCGTTCAGTTTCGCGGAACGACGCGATTTCCGCGAATGAAGGGCGAAGCGAAAATCAAACGCACGAGCCGTAACGGCACCGAGATTGACCTTTCGGTTTCGAAAATGCCAAGGCCGTTCGAGCTGGGGGCGGGATATGCAACCTATGTTCTGTGGGCTATTTCGCCTGAAGGCCAGGTGGATAACCTTGGTGAGATCAAACGCCGCGGGTTCTTCGAATTCGACTCAAAAATGAGCGTGACGACGAAACTACAGACTTTCGCTTTAATTATCACCGCCGAACCGCATTTTTTGGTCCGCAGGCCAAGCCAGGAGATAATGCTTGAGAATCTGAGCCCGTACACCGCGTCGGGCAAGACGATTACGACGACGCCCTCGATTCAGTATTTTGGTAATTCTAGCGATTATTTTCGCGATTCTAGGACGCCTGAGATCGCCGAGTTGGATTATTCAAAGACGCCTTCGACGATCCTTCAGGCGAAACAAGCCGTCGCTCTTGCGAGATATGCCGGTGCCGAGCGCGATGCCGCGGTTGAGTTTCAGGAAGCTGAATCTTTACTGGCAAATGCCGAAAATTCGTGGCGGGCGGAACGGCCTGAAGAAACGGTCGATATTGCGGCCCGGCAGGCGATTAGTTCGGCGGTAAAGGCAGAATCAACGGCATTTATCAGGAAGGACGCACGCGAGAAGCGGAATGAGAAAACCCGTTCGGATGCGGAAACCCGTGTGGCCGAGAATAAATATCAGGATGCGCTCGATCAGATCGAAGCTTTGCGTGCCGAACTTGTCAGCGAAACGCGAAGTAAAGAGCTTTCCGAGCGCGATGGCATAAATTACTCCCAGCAGATCAAAGATCTTCGTGCGGAGAACGGCAAGCTTCGCGAAGAACTCGGTCGGGCCAAAGTCGAGGCCGACAATGCTAAAACAAGATTAGAGTCGGTCGAAAATGAACGCCGTGCCTCGGACGAACAGCGGGCCAGAGACGAGCGTGTAAATAACCTTCAGGCTGCGCAAATCCCGTTAATAGCGGCGTTACGCCGCTTCGGCACTGTTGCCAAGAACGAACGCGGCATCGTTCTGACGATCCCGGAGAATTTCTGGTCTTCGATACGCTCAACGACCTTCGCACCGACCGCAGATGCAAAGCTGAGTTCGCTCGCCCAACTTCTTTCAGAGAATGTGGACTACCGCGTCGTTATCGAGTCTCATACTGACGACCGCGGAACTGCCGAAGAACTCGCCGGCCTGACGCAGCAGCGTTCACAAGCGATCGGTGATCGGCTTGTCGGTTTGGGTGTCTCCGGAGCGCGAATCGAAGCGAAGGGATTGGCCGCGGGCATTCCGGTTGCCCCGAACACTACAAATGCGAACCGCGCCAAGAATCGCCGTGTTCAATTGATTCTCGTTCCCAATATTTAGAGTTCGCAAAAAATTAAGCTTGTTTGCAAATACTCCCGGCTATTTTCGGTATTCCGATATACAGACGGGAGTTCTTTTGCGCGTAAAATTGTAATTGGATTAACGTCGCCCAAAAGTTTT
>JAYSON010000191.1:0-20653 GCA_043722725.1 Chloracidobacterium sp. | reverse complement strand
AAGGCGGCAGAACAGTCGGGGCCGGTACGGTCTCGGAAGTAGTTGAATAGGAATTAATTCCATATTCCAAATTTCAGATTCCAAATTGAATCTGAATTTGGAATCTGAAATAAGGAAGTTGAAATGGCGAGAGATAATATAATTTTGCAGTGCACGGAGTGTAAAGAGCGCAACTACGTAACGACGAAAAACAAAAAGAACACGCCCAACAGGCTTGAGCTTAACAAGTTTTGCCGCCGCTGCCGCTGCCATCGTTTGCACAAAGAGAATAAATAGTGGAAAGCGGATGACGGAAAGTGGAAAACGAAGAATCGAAGCTCTTCATTTTCCGCTTTCCACTCTAAACTTTGCACTAGATTTTAGGGGTATGGTGTCAATGGTTAGCATGCGGGTCTCCAAAACCTAAGGTCCGGGTTCGAGTCCTGGTACCCCTGCCAGAAACACATTTTCGACGAACTTAATGTTTGCGGGACAGGAGAAAAGACGTGGCGGAAGCAGTTGACACGCTTGATAGCGGAAAAAAGAAAGAAGGCGTCGGAGAATTTGTCCGGCACACTCGCGAAGAGTTGGACCGTACGACATTTCCGTCCTCGGACGACGTTAAGAACACGACGATAATTGTTATTATCAGCGTCATTTTCTTCGCGATCTACCTGTTCGCTGTTGATAATGCCTGGAAATACCTTCTCGAAGGTCTGACGTGGCTGGTAAATAAGATCGCCGGTTTTTAGGGATTATTAAAATGAAGCAGTGGTTTTTTATCCACACATATTCCGGGCATGAGAACAAGGTTGTTGAAAGCCTGGGCGCGCGCATACGCGACATGGAACTGGCCGAGATGATCACAGAGGTCTTACTTCCGAAGGAAACCGTCGTCGAAATGCGCGGGAATAAGCGTATCGAATCATCCCGGATGTTTTACCCGGGTTACGTTTTGGTAGAGATCGACTGCGACGAAAAAGGTAAGATTCCGGACAATGTCTTTCACGCGATCAAGTCGACGCCGAAGGTTACGGGATTTCTGGGCGGCAAGCAGCCGACGCCTCTGACACAGGAAGAAGTGGACCAGATCGTCCGCAACATTGAAGTCGCGACCGAAAAGCCGAAACCGAAGTTCATGTACGACGTCGGTGAGGTTGTACGAATCAAGTCGGGTCCGTTCGCCAGCTTTACCGGCAAGGTCGAAGAGGTAAACGAGGACAAGAGCACGTTGAAGGTATCGATCACCATATTTGGCCGCTCGACACCTTACGAATTAGGATTTTTGGAAGTAGAAAAAGTTACTTTTGCGGAAGAAGAATAAATGAGGACATTTTTGAAGAATTAGCCACAGAGCGCACAGAGTTTAGATCGAGATCAAATTCTTTCTTTGTGTTTTCTGTGGCAAAACTTCAAAATCGTTAATCGAAAAAGAAATGGCAAAGAAGATAGAAGGTTACATAAAGTTACAGATTCCGGCCGGTAAAGCGAATCCGGCACCGCCGATCGGTCCGGCTCTTGGACAGCACGGCGTCAACATCATGGAGTTCTGCAAGGCGTTCAACGCCAAAACGCAGAACGACGATCCGGATATGAAAATTCCGGTCGTCATAACAGTTTATGCCGACCGCTCGTTTACGTTCGAAACGAAAACACCGCCGGCGGGCGATCTTTTGAGAAAAGCTTCGGGAATACCGAAGGGATCGGGAACGCCGAATAAAACCAAGGTCGGCACGATAACGAAAGCCCAGATCGAAGAGATCGCGAAAAAGAAGATGGTTGATCTCAATACTTCAAATCTCGAATCCGCCGTGCGGACTATCGAGGGTACGGCGAAGTCGATGGGACTTACAGTAGAAGGATAACGGATAAAGGATAAAGGATAAAGTTTAAGAGTTTGTCCTGGCCTTTACCTAGGGAGGGAATTACAAATTCCCGTTAACACCTGGAGATAATATGAAACGAGGCAAGAAATATCTTGCGGCTCTCGAAAAGGTCGAGCTGCATAAAAAACACACGCTTGAAGATGCGATCGCGAAATTGAAAGAGATCGCTTTCGCAAAATTCGACGAGACGGTTGAATTGACGATGTGGCTGGGTGTCGACCCCCGCAAGGCAGATCAGCTAGTTCGCGGAACAATTATACTTCCCCACGGTCTGGGCGGCGCGGCCAAAAAGGTCGTCGTCATTGCTCAGGGCGACAAAATCAAAGAGGCTGAAGACGCAGGTGCCGATCTGGCAGGCGGCGACGACCTGGTCGAAAAGATCAAGGGCGGCTGGCTGGATTTCGACGCTCTGATCGCCACGCCGGATATGATGGGGAAGGTCGGTCAGCTTGGCAAGATCCTCGGTCCTCGAGGCCTCATGCCGAATCCCAAAACAGGAACAGTGACGATGGACGTGAAAACTGCCATCGAAGAAACGAAGGCTGGAAAGGTCGAATACCGCGTTGATAAAACGGGAGTTATTCACTCGCCGGTCGGCAAAGTGTCATTCGATCCGGCAAAATTGGCTGAAAATGCAAAGGTATTGATCACCGCTGTGATGAAGGCAAAACCGACCACGGCAAAAGGCCGCTACCTGAAAAAGATAAACCTGGCCGCGACAATGAGTCCGGGACTTTTGCTGGACGAATTGACATACGCGTAAGTAGTGAGGAATTTTGTCAGAACCGGAAGCGGTAGCGACCGGGTTCTCGGGCGGTCCTAAAAGAGAGCCACCCCGTCAGCCGAAAACGGCTGCCACCCCTCCTTCGTAAGGAGGGTAGCTGGAGAAAATCATGAAATCGAGAGAAATAAAACAAAGAGATCTGGTCGCCCTCACTGAAAAGCTTCAGGGTTCGAAATCCGCAATGGTCGTTAGCTTCTCGAAGGCAACGGTTAATAAGGACCAGGAATTTCGGAGCCGGCTGCGTGAGGCGGGCGCTCAGTATCAAGTTGTAAAGAACACATTGGCCCGAATCGCCGTGAAAGGCACCGCTTTTGAAGGCGCGACCGAATATTTCAAAGGCGTGTCAGCACTTGCCTGGACCGACAGCGATCCGATCGTATTGACCAAGGCGATCTCGAAATTTCTTAAAGAGAACGCCGACATTTATTCATTTAAGGCCGGAATCGTAGACGGTAGGGTCGTCGATTTGGCTCAAGTCAATACGATCGCCAGCCTGCCGTCGAAAGAAGAACTGATTTCAAAGCTTCTTTTCGTTCTCAGTGCTCAGGCTCAACGCATCGTCACGGTCATAAACGCCGTGCCGCGTAATCTGGCAGTCGTGATCAAACAGATCGGCGATGCGAAACCGGCAGTTGCCGAAGTCGCACCAGCCCCGGCCGACGAAGCTCCGGCGGCTGTCGAAGCTGCACCTGCGGAAGCGGTTGTGGCTGAACCTCCGGTAGCAGAAACGGCGCCTGAGGCCGGGACTGTAGCTGCCGAAGCACCTTTAGAGGAAGTTCCTGCGGCGGAAGAGGCTCCTGAAGCCGAAACTGCTAAAGCTCCGGCAGAGGAAAATATTCTCGAAGTGCCGTCGGCTGAAGAAGCTCCGGCTGCCGATGCAGAACCGGAAGCGGAAGAAAAAGCTGAATAGTTTTTCGAGACTGAGATCTCGAATTTGAAAATGGGCCGTACGCGGCCCTAATAGCCGTACTCAAGGAAAACGAGCGGAGCGATTTGTCAGGTCGCTCACGCGGCTCGGACGAAAAGGAAAGGTGATGCAACCCGTTTCTCAAGTCCCGTGGGTTCTATCGGCTGGCACAGAACGTGAAGCGTGAATCGTAAATAGAAAAACACGATTCACGAATTACGATTCACGATTAACGAAATAAAACAGAACCCTTATTAGGAGATAGATAAAAATCATGGCAATCACAAAAGATGATGTAGTTGAGTATTTGAAGGCAATGACGCTTCTCGAAGCGTCTGAACTGGTCAAGGAACTTGAAGAAGTTTTTGGTGTTTCGGCTGCGGCCGCGGCGGCACCGATGATGGTCGCTTCGGCGGGCGGCGGCGATGCTGCTGTGGTAGAAGAAAAAGACACCTTTGACGTGGTCTTGATCTCTGCCGGCGGCAACAAGATCTCGGTCATTAAGGTCGTTCGCGAGGTAGTTGCGGGCCTTGGCCTGAAGGAAGCGAAGGATCTTGTCGACGGCGCTCCGAAAGCTATCAAGGAAGGCGTTTCCAAAGCCGAAGCCGAAGAGATCAAGACAAAATTGACCGAAGCAGGCGCAACCGTCGAACTCAAATAAAATCCCCGGTAAACCAAAGCCTCGCCTGCCGCATCAAAATGCGGCAGGTTGAAGTTTGGGGATTTAGCTGATAGGCTTATGAGCACGCGGCAAGGAAGGTTGGTGTCTTCGTCGCATGTTCGTCTTTCCGGATGAAACTCTGTTTGGTGCTGAGTTTCTGGTTTTTTAAGGCGATCTTTCTCGCAGAGAGTGGAGAGTTGGTGTCCTTGTTTCGGCACGCTCGAAAAATTTATTAACAGCTATTTGCTGCTGAAAAGCGGTCTGGGCATACTTTACCCTCGACCGCCTTTGCCGTCTTTTCTTGAAAATTTTGGGGAGTAATTCTGTACGAGGAATGCTAACAATTATCGGCAGATAAAGCAACAGATATTTTCTCCAATGCCCGTTCTTAATATTATGATTAATAATCCGCTTCAGACTAACGCACACGGACTCGGACGCCGGACCAGCCAATCTCCGGAACGAGTGGATTTTTCGAAAATTTATACTACCGCCCAAATCCCGAATCTCATCGAGGTTCAGAGAGAATCGTACAACCGATTTCTTCAGATGGATCTCATTCCTGAAGAACGGTCGAGTGTCGGTTTGCAGTCGGTCTTTAAGTCGATATTTCCGGTTTCGGATTTTCGCGAAACAGCGATGCTCGAGTATGTCGAGTTCCAGATCGGCAACTGGCAGTGCAAGTGCGGAAATCTCGAAGGCTTGGAGCACTTGCGTGCAAACTGTAAGGAGTGCGGTTCGAAGATCAAGGTCGATCCGTTCAATCCGGCCGAAGTTCTCTGCAGCAAGTGCGGGACCTTCAACGCGGTTCGTCCAAAGCTTTGCCCGAATTGCGGCGAGCCGGTAGGGCTGAAGCATAAGCACGACCAGCAGGAATGCCAGGAACGCGGAATGTCTTACAGTGTGCCGCTTAAGGTGAAGATTCGCCTGACGGTGTATGACAAAGATCCCGAAACAAGCGTCTCGACGATCCGCGATATTAAAGAAGAAGACGTTTTCTTCGGCGAGATCCCGCTGATGACCGAAAACGGCACGTTCATTATTAACGGAACTGAGCGTGTTATTGTCTCGCAGCTTCACCGCTCGCCTGGTGTGTTTTTCAAGGGCGACCGCGACGAGTATCTTGCAAAGATTATCCCGTACCGGGGTTCGTGGGTCGAGTTTGAATACGATCAGAAGGGAATTCTGCATGCCCGCCTTGGCAAACGTAAAATCTTAGCGACGATCTTCCTTCGCGCACTCGGATTGTGGCTCAGCCCGCAGATCGACATGAAAACGGTCTCGGACAACATTTTGGAAGAAGTCGTCAAAAATGCCGAATATTCGAATGGCGACGTTCTTCGGCTCTTTTATACCGTTGACGAAGCTCTTGTTGAGAAAGGGAAGTTGTTTGTGACGGTCAAGACCGAAGGCGACAGCAACCTCGTCGGGATGCGAGCCGAACAGGACATCAAGGACAAAAAAGAAGAGATCACCCGGATCGGGAAGAAAGTTACGAAGTCTGCGATTCATGAGTTGAGAAAGCTGGGGATCGGTAAGGTCGAGGTTTCGCCAAACGATTTCGAAGGCGCTTATGCACTAAGCGATGTCGTTAACACCGAAACCGGTGAGGTGATAATCGAGTCGAACACCGAAATTCTCCCGGCGAAGGTCCAGCAGATCATCGAAGAAGGCGTCGCGAGCTTTGAGATATTTTTCCCGAAAAACGACGTTATCGGCGAAGTTATCACAAACACTTTGAGAAAGGATGCGATCACAAAACCGGTCGACGCATTGCTTGAGATCTATCGCAAAATGCGTCCGGGAGATCCGCCAACGGTCCCGACCGCTTATCATCTGCTCGAAGGAATGTTCTTCGATGCGCGCCGGTTCGACCTTTCGCGCGTTGGTCGCCTTAAGTTCAATATTAAGATGGGCCGTCCTGAAAAGGCCCGCATCGAAGATCCGCTTTTGGACGCCAGCGATTTTGTTGAAGTGGTCAATTATCTGCTTCGGATGAAAAGGGACAGCGAGCATTATGGCCAGGATGACATCGATCACCTCGGCAACCGCCGCGTCCGGGCGGTTGGTGAGCTGCTCGAAAATCAATTCCGCATCGGCCTCGAACGCATGGAACGGGCGATCAAGGAAAAAATGTCCATCCAACAGGACATGTTTACAACGATGCCGCGCGACCTTGTCAACGCAAAGCCCGTGACCGCAGCCGTCCGTGAATTTTTCGGTTCGTCGCAGCTTTCGCAGTTTATGGACCAAACGAATCCGCTGTCCGAAATAACACACAAACGCCGCCTTTCGGCCCTTGGGCCAGGCGGTCTTTCGCGTGAGCGTGCCGGATTTGAGGTTCGCGACGTTCACCCGACGCACTACGGCCGCATTTGCCCAATCGAGACGCCGGAAGGCCCGAATATCGGACTTATCTCGTCGCTTTCGTGTTTTGCCCGTATCAACGAGTTCGGCTTTATCGAATCGCCGTACCGCCGCGTTGTGGACGGGCGCGTGATCGAATACGTGAAGATGCACAATGGCGGCGATACCGGCTTCAAACCGCATGAGCATGTTCCGCTCGAAGATGTAGAGGCCGCGAACAAGAAGCTTAAAAAAGACCAAAAGCAAGCCGAGTTTGAGCCGTTTCCGTTTTACCTCACCGCCTGGGAAGAGGACAAGTGGATCATCGGCCAGGCGAATATTGAGTTGGACTCAAAGGGCAATTTTGTTAATGAACGCAACGCTGCACGCCAGAAGGGTGAGTTCATTACTGCTCACCGCGGCGACATCCAATATATGGACGTTTCGCCGAAACAGCTTGTTTCGGTGGCTGCGTCGCTTATTCCGTTTCTCGAAAACGATGACGCTAACCGTGCCCTCATGGGTTCGAACATGCAGCGTCAGTCGGTTCCGCTTCTGCGTGCGGAATCGCCGTATGTCGGAACCGGTATGGAAAAGATCGCGGCCCGCGATTCAGGTGCGGTCGTTATTGCAAAGCGTGACGGCGTGGTCGATTACGTCGATTCCGAACGCATTATTGTAAAGGCCGATCATCAGGTCGACGGAACGATCTCTCGTGAGGTTACGGCCGATATTTATTCGCTCGTCAAGTTCAAGCGTTCCAACCAGAACACTTGTATCAACCAGCGGCCGATCGTCCGTGTAGGCGAGCAGTTAAAGAAAGGTATGGTCATTGCCGACGGTCCTTGTACAGACCGCGGCGAGCTTGCCTTGGGAAGAAACGTTCTGGTCGCCTTCATGCCGTGGCGTGGATACAACTTTGAGGATGCCATTCTGGTTTCTGAAAAGCTGGTCAAGGAAGACTATTACACCTCGATCCATATCGAAGAACTCGAGATCGAGGCACGAGACACAAAACTCGGGCCGGAAGAGATAACCCGCGATATTCCGAATATCGGCGAAAACATGCTCCGTGATCTTGATGAATCAGGCATTATCCGAATCGGTGCGCAGGTCAAACCTGGCTCGATCCTCGTCGGAAAAGTTACGCCGAAGGGCGAAACGCAGCTTACCGCCGAAGAGAAACTGCTCCGTGCGATATTTGGTGAAAAGGCCGGCGACGTTAAGGACGCATCCTTGACTTGTCCTCCGGGAATTGATGGGACGGTCGTCGATGTTCAGGTCTTCACCCGCAAGGGACAGGATAAGGACGAACGTTCACTCGATATTGAAGGAATGGAAGAAGACGATCTTCGCCGCGACCTCGATGACGAGATCCGTATCCTTCAGGAACAGCGTGACGAGCGCATTTATGAGCTTTTCGATGGCCGCAAGCTGACCAAAGATCTAGCCGACGGCAAGGACGTTCTGATCAAGAAGGGCGAGGTTTTGAGCCGCGAAGCTCTTCGAACGGTCGACACTAAGATGCTGCGAAAGGCCGAGGTTTCGGCCGGTTCGATCGACATCATGGCCGAGGTCAAGGAGTACGAACAGCGTACCGACCGCCAAATTAACATTTTGAGTGACATCTATGAAGAAAAGATCACCAAGCTTAAGCAGGGTGACGAGCTTCCTCCGGGTGTGATCAAGATGGTCAAGGTCTTCGTCGCCATGAAGCGCAAGTTGAGCGTTGGCGACAAAATGGCCGGACGCCACGGTAACAAGGGCGTTATAGCCCGCATCCTGCCGGAAGAGGATATGCCGTATCTGCCGGACGGAACACCTGTTGAGATTGTTCTCAATCCGCTCGGTGTGCCTTCGCGTATGAACGTCGGGCAGATACTTGAGACACATCTCGGTTGGGCAGCCCGCGTGCTCGGTTTGCACTTCGCGACACCGGTATTCGACGGTGCGAGTGAGGCGGAAATTAAGGAATACATCGGTCAGGCGAACGGCGTGTACGATGATCTTAAGCTGCCGCCATCGGTGGGACTGTCAGGCAAAACGCGTCTCTATGACGGTTTGACCGGGGACCAGTTCGAGCAAAAAGTGACCGTCGGTTACATCTATATGCTCAAATTGTCTCACCTGGTGGACGACAAGATTCACGCCCGCTCGATCGGGCCATACTCGCTGATCACGCAGCAGCCGCTCGGTGGTAAGGCACAGTTCGGCGGCCAGCGTTTCGGCGAGATGGAGGTTTGGGCACTCGAAGCATACGGCGCCGCTCACATCCTGCAGGAATTGCTAACATGCAAATCCGACGATGTGGCCGGACGTTCGAAGATCTACGAAACGATCGTCAAGGGCGTTTCGAACTTCGAGCCGGGAATTCCCGAATCGTTCAACGTTTTGGTCCGCGAACTTCAATCGCTCTGCCTCGATGTTGAGCTTATAACGGAAGACGAGATCGATCCGGAAGAAATTATCGCCGGCGTGGACGCTATCGTAGGCGTGGATTAATAGACATATCTTGATCCCGGTGTTCCACGGAAAGTAAGCGAGTGGGATACTGGGACATGGGACAGTGTGACGGGGTTTACTGATTTCTGGAGAAAAAGATGTTTCGATTGAATAACGACAACAAAACGCAGCTGACCACAAATTATGAGGCGATCCGCATCAGCCTCGCCTCACCGGATAAGATTCGCTCGTGGTCGCACGGCGAGGTAACAAAACCGGAGACGATCAACTACCGCACGTTTAAGCCCGAACGTGACGGCCTGTTCTGTGCGCGCATCTTCGGCCCGGTCTCGGATTGGGAATGTCTATGCGGAAAATACAAGCGGATGAAGCACCGCGGTGTTATCTGCGACAAGTGCGGCGTCGAAGTCACGCAATCGAAGGTCCGACGCGAGCGTCTCGGCCATATCGAGTTGGCCAGCCCGTGTTCGCACGTTTGGTTTTTTAAAGGACTGCCGTCGCGTATCGGCCATCTGCTCGACATTACGCTCCGCGATCTTGAAAAGATCCTTTATTTCGAAACCTACATCGTCATCGACGAAGGCGACGTTCCGGATCTGAAGCAGAAGGACCTTTTGAACGACGAGCGCTTTCGCGAATTGACCCGCGACTATCCGAATCAATTTATCGCGAAAATGGGCGCCGAGGCGATCAAAGATCTTTTGATGAAGATCAATATCAAGGAACTGGTCGAAGAGCTTCGTATCAAAATGCGCGAAGAGACTTCGCAGCAGAAAAAGCTCAAATATTCGAAGCGTCTGAAGGTTTCGAATTCGTTTGCACGGTCGGGCAACAGTCCTGAATGGATGATCCTTGACGTGATCCCGGTAATTCCGCCGGAGCTTCGTCCGTTGGTGCCTTTGGATGGCGGCCGTTTCGCGACATCTGATCTCAATGATCTTTACCGCCGTGTAATTAACCGCAACAACCGTCTGAAAAAGCTCATCGAGCTTCGCGCACCCGAAGTCATTGTCCGCAATGAAAAGCGAATGCTTCAAGAAGCCGTCGATGCTCTCTTCGACAATGGGCGACGCGGCCGCGTGCTCCGCGGTGCGAACAATCGCCCGCTGAAATCGCTGTCGGGAACGCTCAAGGGAAAGCAGGGACGCTTCCGCCAGAATCTGCTCGGAAAACGTGTGGATTACTCGGGACGTTCGGTTATCGTCGTCGGCCCGGAGCTCAAGCTGCACCAGTGCGGTTTGCCGAAGAAAATGGCGTTGGAGTTGTTCAAGCCGTTTATTTATAACAAACTGGAGAAAGACGCTCACGCCGCCACGATTAAACAGGCGCGTGAAATGGTCGAACGTCAGGAGCCGATCGTTTGGGATATTCTCGAAGAAGTTATTCGCGAGCATCCAGTTCTTTTGAACCGTGCGCCGACGCTTCACCGTCTGGGAATCCAGGCATTCGAGCCGGTTTTGGTCGAAGGAAAAGCGATCAAGATTCATCCGCTCGTATGTACTGCATTCAACGCCGACTTCGACGGTGACCAGATGGCCGTTCATATTCCGCTGTCGGCTGAAGCTCAGATCGAAGCAAGCGTTTTGATGCTTGCATCGAACAATCTGCTTTCGCCCGCTTCAGGTCAGCCGATCACCGTTCCTTCGCAGGACATCGTTTTGGGCTGCTATTATCTGACGCTCGCACGTGATGAAATGCCGGGGCATAACAAGGCCTTCAACTCAATCGATGATGTATTGCTTGCGTTGGATGCGGGTGTTGTTGAAACCCAAACGAAGATCCGCCTTCGCTGGAAGGGCGATCTGCTTGACCTGACGCTGGAAAATCATAATCAGGATGTTATGCGCGCGATCGTTCGCGAGAATATCGACCGTGTTATTGAGACGACCGCCGGCCGTGCCATTCTTAATGAACGCCTGACGCGTGACGGCTTGCCGTACGTTAACGGAACGCTGAAGAAAAAAGGCCTGCAGTCGCTTGTCAGCTTCTGTCATCTGAAGCTCGGCCACGATCAGACGGTTGCGTTGCTGGACGACCTGAAGGCAATGGGCTTCCTGTATGCAACCAAATCGGGAATGTCTATCGGCATTGACGATATGGTCACACCGTCCAGCAAAAAAGGAATCATCGAAAAAGCTCGTGTCGAGGTCGACAAACTGCAAAAGCAGTATGAAGACGCGACCATGACCAACATGGAACGCGAGAACAAGGTGACGGCGATCTGGTCCGAAGTGACCGATCACGTTGCAAAGGAAATGTTCCTGGCCATGCATAAGCGTGAAGACGAGCGAAAGGAACTCAACCCGATCCTCGTCATGGCGGATTCGGGTGCTCGTGGTTCGGACGCACAGATCAGACAGCTTGCCGGTATGCGCGGCCTTATGGCGAAACCGTCGGGCGAGATCATCGAAACACCGATCGTCGCAAACTTCCGCGAAGGCCTTAACGTGTTGCAGTACTTTATTTCCACGCACGGTGCACGCAAGGGTCTAGCCGATACCGCGTTGAAAACCGCCGATTCTGGTTACCTGACACGCCGTTTGGTTGACGTTGCTCAGGATGTGATCGTATCCGAGCAGGATTGCGGAACGCTTCGCGGCATCTGGGCGGAAGCGATCATCCGTAACGGTGAAGAAGTGGAATCGTTGCGTGACAGGATCGTCGGGTGTACCTCGCTTGACGACATCATCGATCCGGTCGAAGGCATTACGATTGTCGAAGCAAACACCGAGATCAATGAAGATCTCGCCGCACAGGTTCAGCTTTCCGGTTTGCAGAAAGTTCGGCTTCGTTCGGCACTTACCTGCGAATCGCGTCGCGGCATTTGCGTAAAATGTTACGGGCGTAATTTGGCTACTGGTAAAACCGTCGAGATCGGCGAGGCAGTCGGCGTCGTAGCCGCACAGTCGATCGGCGAACCGGGAACGCAGTTGACGATGAGAACATTCCACGTCGGTGGAACCGCCCGCCTCGAGCAGGAAACGAAACACGAAGCCGCGATGGACGGAACAGTCAAATATCTTGACGATCTTCGCGTAATCAAAAACCGTAACAAAGAGCTGATCTCTCTCAAGCGTCAGTCTGAGCTTGCATTGATGGACGAACGAGGACGCGAAGTTGCCCGTTATCAGATCGTTTACGGGGCCCAATTGCACGTCAAGGACGGCCAAAAGGTCAAGGAAGACGACATCCTGGTTACATGGGATCCGTTCACATTCGCTATTTTGACCGAGGTCAAGGGAACCGTGAAGTATCAGGATCTTAAGGAAGGCAAGACGGTCGAAGAAGAGATCGATAAGGTTACGGGCCAGAAACGCCTCGTCGTTAAGGATTCGGATGAGAAAAATCAGCCGCGCCTTGAGATTCGCGACGGCAATAAGGTTTTGAAAACCTATCAAATGCCGATCCGTGCCAACCTCATGGTTGAGGATGCGCAACAGATTGAACCAGGCGACGTAATTGCAAAAATTCCGCGTGAAACCACTAAGACGAAAGATATCGTCGGCGGCCTGCCGCGTGTCGTCGAGCTTTTCGAAGCACGGCGTCCGGGCGAAACGGCGATGATGTCCGAGATCAACGGTAATGTCAAATTCGGGCCGATCTCGAAGGGTAAACGTAAGATCATCATTACCGGCGACGACGGTGCCGAACGCGAATACGATATCCCGCGTGGAACGCACATCAACGTGCAGGAAGACGACCGCGTGCGTGCCGGCGAACCATTGATGGACGGGCCGCTCAACCCTCACGATATTCTGCGTGTTCTCGGAACCGAGGCTTTGCAGAATTACATCGTTAACGAGATTCAGGAAGTCTATCGCTTACAGGGCGTTAACATCAACGATAAACATATCGAAGTTATTGTCCGGCAGATGCTTCGCTGGGTGAAGATCAAAGAGGTTGGCGACACTGATTTCCTTATGGAAGAACAGGTCGATCGCTTTCGTTATGAGGACGAAAACCGGCGCGTTGCGGAAGGAGGCGGACAGACCTCGGTTGGCGAACCGCTTCTGCTCGGCATCACTAAGGCGTCGCTTTCGACCGATTCGTTCATCTCGGCGGCTAGCTTCCAGGAAACGACCCGCGTATTGACCGAAGCGGCTATTTCGGGCCGCGTAGATTATCTTCGCGGACTGAAGGAGAACGTCATCATGGGACGCCTCATTCCGGCCGGAACCGGTATGAAGTATTACCGCAACGTCAAGGTTGCGTATGACGCGACCGAGAATCAAAAACAGGAGGATGAATTCGATGAATTAGCCGACATTCGCGGCGGCCTCGAACTTCCTCCGGTACTCGCCGGTGTTCCCGGAGTTGAAACGGACGATGAGTTCGATGCACCCGAAGAAACTCCGGACGATATCAGCCTCGACGCTGCTGAGGAAGAGTTCGATATCGACGAAGCGATGAAAATCGAAATCGACGACGACGAATTATAATTGTCAGTACCGAGCGGTAACAAAGGTGGCAAAATAAAAAGGCTGAGAGCGACAAACTCTCAGCCTTTTTTTCGTAGGACATCCTGCTAGTCCGTCCATTCATAATCGACAGGCTGACAGCCGGAAGTACGTTACCAGATCGAACAGCTGTTTGCCCTCACCATTGCCTGTCCTTGTTTACAGCCGAAAGCTTGAGCAAACTGCGGCATATTCGAGAACGGCCCGTTTACACGCCAGCGGGCCGGTGAATGCGGGTCTCCTTTGACCTGTGCCCTTTCGGCTTCCGGCGTGGATTTGGCCGCCCACACTTGAGCCCAACCCAGGAAGAAACGTTGTTCGGGCGTAAATCCATCGATGTTTGCGGGCCGCGGCTTCCCATCGAGCGATTTCAAATACGCGTAGTATGAAACGGTGAGGCCGGCAAAATCGCCTATGTTTTCACCAAGCGTCAGTTTGCCGTCGATGAAAACGCCGGGCTGTACCTCGTATTCGTTAAATTGTTTGACGACGCATGCCGCCCGTTCTTCGAAGTTCTTGCGGTCGGCATCCGTCCACCACATTTTCAAGTTTCCGTCGGCGTCAAACCGGCTGCCCGAATCGTCAAATCCGTGCGTGACTTCGTGGCCGATAACGCCTCCAATCGCGCCGTAATTGATCGCGTCGTCCGCTTCAAAATTAAAAAACGGAGGCTGCAGGATGCCCGCCGGGAAGGTGATATCATTATTCACGCTCGAGTACGAAGCATTGACAGTAGGCGGCGAAAATCCCCACCGTGATTTGTCGCGCGGCTTGCCGATGTCCTGAAAGTTACGGCGGATCTGAAACTGATTCGACCGCATGTTGTTTAACGAGTATGATTTGCGGTCGATCGAAAGGCCCTCGTAACCACGAAGCACATCCGGATAACCGATCTTTCGCTTGAAAGTTGCGAGCTTTGCCTGGGCCTGCTGCCTTGTTGCGTCGCTCATCCAGTCAAGATTATTGATGCGATTTTTCAGTGAGGCCATCAGATTGTCGATGAGAACGTTCATCCGGGCTTTCATTGCGGGCGTAAATTTTTGCTTTGCATATTCGGTCCCGAGAGACTCGCCGAGATTTCCGTCCGTCGCCTGCACGCACGTCTTCCAGCGGGGCTGCTTTTCCTTTTGACCACTCAGGTATTTGCGGAAAAAATTGAAATTCTCATCCGCAAATGGCTTCGAGAGCATCGGCGCGGCCGCATTCACGGTCATCCAGCGAAGATAGGTTTTCCAATCGGCGATCGGCACATCCTTGAGCATCGCGTTCATTTCCGTGAAAAACTTCGGCGGCGCGATGTTCATGTCGGCGAAGGATGGCGTGTTGCGGGCCGCTATATAATCGGCCCATACGAAATTCGGTGTTAGCTGCTGAACCTCGGCAAGAGCGATCTTGTTGTAGTTGTTGTCCGGGTTACGGCGTTCAACCGGCGTCAGAGATGCCTTGGCTAGACGCATTTGCATGTTCATCACAACCACTGCGTTGGCAGCCGCCGTTTGCTGGCTGTCACCTAGCAGCTTGAACATATTTGTCATGTACTCGGCGAATTTAGCTCTTATTTCGACCGATTTGGCATCATTTTTTGTATAGTAATCGCTGTTCGGCAGTGAAAGGCCGCCCTGTCCGGCGTTGGCGATTACTACGCTCGAATTCTTCAGATCGGGCCCGCCGCCGAAACCGAACAAGGCAGGCAGCCCCGCATTGTGCAGAGCCGCGATCTCACGCTGAAGGTCGCCCATCGTTTTGATATTGCCGATCTGCTTGAAATAAGGCTTCAAAGGCTTGATGCCGGCTTTGTCGATCCCAGCCTCATCCATGCACGAGGAATAAAAATCGCCGATCATTTGGGCATCGCTGCCTTTCGGCGATTTTGTTTTCGAAGCCGTTTCGAGGACCGTTTTGAGGATCTTGTTGTTATCATCGGCAAGAATATTAAAACTGCCCCAACGCGATTCCGAAGCCGGGATCTCGGTAGATTTGAGCCACGACCCGTTCGCATACTGGAAAAAATCGTTGCAGGCTTCGACGGAAGTATCCATCCGTTTCGTATCGAAACCCTTCCCCTGGCCGATCAGCAAGGTGCTTGTAAAAAGTAGTACGGCTGCGGCCGCAATCAATCGAAAACTGACATTGCGCATATTTTGCTCCTGTTAAAGTTGTGGAGATATTACGGATAAATCTACAAAATAGTTTAGACGTTTGGATGTTCGCCGCAAAACGGTGAACGACGGAATGAACGCGGCTGCGAAAAGGCAAATCCATCCGGACTAAAGCATCGGAATAAAAATTTCCTTTACTTTTTCGCGAAGCTGAGCGGCAAGTTCCTTTCGATTCGGGTCCGAGACCGGCTCTTCGCCGAAAGTGATGATTGCCGTAAAGCCTTTTAAAGAGAATAGCCGCCATAGGTGCTTGAGAAAACTGATGTCATCCCACCAGCACACGCGTTCGCTTGGCGTCGGCCCGCCGGCTGGTGTGGCATAGCGGATCGAAGCGTATGAAACTGGTAAATTCGTTTTCGACGCAAACTCCAGGAACGAAGAGTTAAAAGGCAGTACGTCCTCGCCTTTCGTGCTTGTCCCTTCTGGAAAAACGATCACACCCTCTTTCTCGTCCAATCTCTTGATGACCTCAGCACCCGCACGCGGAATATCACGACGGTTTTTGCGGTCGATAAAGATGTTGCCCATATTACGAATGATCGGTCCGGCCACAAACCAATCTTTGATGTCGCTTTTGGCAATAAAAATGCCATTTGCGGCAAGCCTAAGAGCCGGAATATCGACATAGCTGAGATGGTTGCAGACAAGAAGAAACGGCGGTTTGGGCGCGGTTCCGATGACCTCGATCTTCATCCGGGCGATAAACGCAAAGATTCTTGACCAATTGTGAAATGTGATCTGTCGCCAAAGCACTTTATTTGGAACGACGAAGGCGATGATCCGCCATGAGTAATAAAGCGCGAGCGTCGAAATAACAAAAATCGGAAACCGAAATGAAGCCCGAATAAAGTTCATCAAATTAAGTCTGGAATGAAATTGCTTGCCCGTTGCGGACCTATTCTTTTTCGATCTTTGTAAAATTGTATCGCAGCAAAACACGCATAGGCAATGTCTTGCCGTTGCGCTCCGCCGGCCGCCAATTCATCTTGCGTACAGCATCGATGACGGATTGGTCCAGGCCAAAGCCTGCCCAACGCTCGATCTCAACTGCGGTAACCACACCGTTCCGGTCAATATCTACAGAGACATCCACCGTCGCCCGTATATCGTAGAAATATGCTTTCCGCGTATATTCAGGCTTTATTCGCTTATACGGCATCGGCGGGCGAAAATTCTTCGCGGCCGTCGAGCCAGCCTCCGGCACCTCTTCTATAACGTTTGTGTTTCCAGCAATTGGGCCGTTCTTTCTAACAGCTTCCAGTTGTACGGCTATTTCTGCGGCAAAGCTCGCGCTTGAAGCAAAAAGTCGCTGCTCTGATTCGCTCGGCGAATCGGCCTCAAAGCTTTTCAGGTCCCAATAAACCAATCTTCCCGAACGCCCATTTACAAGGAACGCAGTGACAAACGATTCGTAAAACTCATCTTTCACAAACGAGCTACGTCGAAGCGTTCCTGATCTGACCAGTAAGAAATATTCGCACCCGACCACTTCGCCGATATCACTCGCCTGTGTTGCCGTGAGATTGAACGGACTCTCTATCTTAACCGAGCGAAAGGCTGCCCCGCTCAATTCGTCGTCGAGGACGTTCAGTTTGCTCAATAATGAATCAGCCAGTAGGGAAGCATATTTCTGCGTTTGTGTGCTTTGCCCGGGCGTAAGAACCGCTACTCGCTGGGCCGAAATGGGCAACGCGACAAATAGCAGAGCACCACACAGACACAGAGACACTGATAATGGAAAGTGGAAAGTGGAAAGTGAAAAGCTGAAAATGACAGACAGTTTTCGGCTCTTCGACTTTTTACTTTTGCCTTGTCTTTCTCCGTGCCTCCGTGCCTCGGCGGTGAAACTACTTGTGATAAAGCTCGGTGATCGCATCTTTTACTTCGATCGGAAAACAAACCCGGTGAATGCGGTAGCCCTTCTGAAGTCCGCGAACCGCCGCGCTGACCTCGGAGATCTCACGGATCGAAGGGTGTGAAAAGCCTTCTTCGACGTAGATAAGGTCCTTCGGATTTGCGTCATCCCTCGTATAGAAATAATGTGGGACATCGCCGGCCTTATCCTCGACAAAATAATAATCCGCATCAAATCCCGCATCCTCAACCATTTTCCGTGCGCTATCTACAAACTCCTGTTTGTCCTTGTCTGGCATATCCAGATCGAATGCCTTGAACAATCGCCTGTTCAGAAAACGCTTCGCAAGATCGGACAAGACCGGGTCGTCCGCCGCTTGCCATTGCTTTATATAGTAAATAATATCGGAATCGTCTAAAGCCAGATGTTCGATGAGCGAAAGTTTTTCGCCCTTGAGTACCTGTTCGAATGCCGTGCCGGGCAGATGCCAGATCGGTTCGCCGTTTTTGAACAATGTGAGGGCACGCCGGAGAAGCGATTGCAGTACCGATTCGGCGGCCCGAAGTGTGCGGTGAAAATAGACCTGCCGGAACATATAATAACGGGCCTGCAGATAATCTTCGACGGCGTATAGGCCGCGTGCCGAAACATAGAGCTGATCCGTCGCTTCGTTGATCTCAAGCGATTTGATTATCCATTCTATGTCGTAAATGCCGTACTTCACGCCCGTCATCAGCGAATCACGCAAAAGATAATCCATGCGGTCCACGTCAAGCTGCGACGAGACGAGCTGGGCCAGAGCCATAGGCCGGAACGTGCCGCGAATAATGTTTGCGACATCGGTCGCAAGCTTAGGTGAAAAATCGTGCAGCAGTTGCCCAACCTCGGTAGCGTCGCTCAAAACCGCTTCGACCGTAAAATCTTCGTGGTGAAATCCGAGTATCGGCTCAATAACATGCGAAAACGGCCCGTGCCCGATGTCGTGCAGTAATGCAGCGACGCGAACTGCTGTTTGATCCTCCGGTGCTATTGAGTAACTTGCCGCAAGCTTGGCCAGCGTCCGTGTAGCAAGGTGAAACGCCCCCAAACTGTGCGCAAACCGCGAATGCTCCGCCGCCTGATACGCAAAATGTGCCAACCCAAGCTGGCGAATCCGCCGCAGCCTTTGAAATTCGACAGTGTCGATCAGACGGCCAATTAGCTTTCCCTCGTCCGTTCCGGTATTTAGGCGAATAATGTTGTGTACCGCGTCGCGGTAAATCCTCTCTTCCAAAATTATTACGGTCTCCCGGACGATTTTCTGTCTTCAACACATAATATATCAGGGATGCTTCCATTCAAGAATTCACACTTTTGAACTAAATACGAAATTTTGGAAAAACGACCTTGGTCGCTCGGTGTAAACCATAGCGTGAATTAACCGAACCCATCGCTAAATGTTGTCTTTGTGATAGTTTACGCACGATGGAAAGCCGATCTGGTTTTTTGGCTCTGGAATTGCAGTAAAGGTGATGTAGTAGTCCCGATTGGGGCAATTAAATCTTCACAAATTGAGCAAGAAGTTATTTATTAGGAGCGAAAAATGAAAAAAAACATAAAGTTTATTTCATCGATGTTCACATTGGTTATCTGCCTGGCGATTACGTCGTTCGGACAAGAAACAACCGGTAACATCGAAGGAACCATCAAGGATCAGGCCGGTGCTGTAGTACCGAACGTGACCTTGACGATTGGCAGTACACGGAGTACTGCTAGCGGTACGACTACAACCGGGATAACTACTGGTTTTAGACGTACAATTACTACTAATGCAGACGGTTTTTTCCGCGTCTTGCAGGTTCCTCCGGGAGCGTATGATATCGTCACGACGGCAACTGGCGGATTTGGCGAAGCCAGATATGAAAATGTAACGGTCGCTATTGGGCAAACGACCCAGCTGGATATAGCGGTTAAGCCGGGAGTCAACGCTACGGTTGACGTTAGCGTTTCGGATGCACCACCAATTGATTCGACGAGTAGTGGTATTTCGAATAGCATTAGCGGCCAAAAAATTGCACTGCTTCCGAAAGGCGAAAATTTTACAAGTGTCTTGAGAACGGTTCCGGGAGTTCGTCCTGAAAGCAAAGCCGGTGGCTTCTCAGTCGACGGTGCTTCGGGCGCGGAAAACGTATTTGTTATTGACGGCCAGGAAGTAACCAATTTCCGTACGGGTACATTAAACGGCAACAATAATATTCCGACCCAATTTGTTCAGGAAGTACAGGTTAGGTCGAGCGGTTTCGGAGCCGAATTCGGCGGTGCCACCGGCGGTGTTATCAGCGTGGTAACGAAAGGCGGCAGCAACGATTTCCACGGTGAATTCGGTACGTCGTTTGGTTTGCCAAAATTGAACGGCGATCCCCGTCCATTTTTGCAGCGTTTCTCAAGCGGTACCGGTACCGCTTTTGTTCAATCGAGAGAGTATTTCAGCCCCCCGAAAAGCCAGGGTCAAAATTTCTTTCCGACAGCTAATTTAGGCGGTGCTATTATTAAAGACAGACTGTTTTTCTTCGGCAGCTACTCACCGCAAATTTTTGAAACACAGACAACGACAAATTTCTTCAACAATGCCGCAGCGTCAACAAGGGTACTGCAAGCCACCGAAACATTCAGGTTAAAGAGAACGTCCCATTATGCTTTCGGTCGTTTAGACGCCACGCCATTCGATAATCTGCGTCTTAGCGGTACATATACTTGGAACCCGATTGTCGACGAGGGTAATGTTCCGTTCGGAACGATTAGTTTTGGCGGTGCCGGGAGCGTTCCTACAGTACCTTTTGGCGGGTCAATTGGTACTTTGAGAGGGCGTGAATTAACCGATCGCCAAGGTGGTCGCCAGAATTCCAACAACATAACGGGTCAGGGCGTTTACACGCCGACAAGTAATTTGGTGTTGAGCGGACGCTACTCACGCGGTTTTTTGAATGAAAAATTGGGCAACTACTTCGTGCCCAGTGGATTCAGAACCGTGTGTCAATTTGGCTCGACACCGACTGCCCCAATTGCCGGTGCTTGCGACCAGGGTTTCGTTTCACCTGCTAATACGGAAACCACGAGGGATGTCTCGATTCGAACCAACTACGAAGGAGACGCCACGTTTAGTTTCAATGGCGGAGG
>JAYSON010000190.1:0-2420 GCA_043722725.1 Chloracidobacterium sp. | reverse complement strand
GTTGAAGCCGGCGGAGGCGGGGACGCGGAATGCATATCCGGTTAGAAAGTATGGGCGGCGCGGAGCACGGATCGTACGAGCGTTTCGGATCGTGACGGAATTTGGGATAAGGCCGCCGGACACGATCGAGTTTCAGGAGCCGAAGATCGACCTGGACGGGCATTTGATATTGGACCTGCGCACGATAAGGATCTCGCCAAAGGCGCATTCACAGTGTCGGCGGGCAGGTTCGTAAGCATGGGCGATGAAGACAGAGAACCACCCCGTCAGCCGAAGCGGCTGCCACCCCTCCTTAAACAAGGAGGGGAGCCTGCCGTAGCAATTTCTTCTTGCAAAATTGGCGGTTTTGGCCGATAGTTTTCTTTATGAAACATCTATTTGCGTTATTGGTCGTTCTGATGGCGGCGCCCGTTTTTGGGCAAGAGGTTAAAACCAGCGATGCGAAGCCGGCGAATTTTACCACGCAAAACTGGTCCAAACTCGGCCCGGCAACTGAGGGTCCGAGGGGTTTTACACTCCACAGCCGCGATATCAGGCTGAATTCGGCGGGCCAATACGAGCTTTGGATCAAGGTGATCCCGGCGAACGCAGCTGCGTTTAACAGGCGCTACGATCTGCCGAAAAATACGGCGTTTGTTCTGCAATACACGACCGTGGATTGCGCGAAAAAGCTTTTGTTGTTCGAGAAAACGGCTCTGTATGATGCGGCAAATGCGATCGTCAACGGTCGTGTGAGCGGGCTGGTGTCAACGTCGAAAAGGGACTCGGTCAAGCCGGGATCAATCGGTGAGTCGGTTTACAAAAACGTTTGTATCGATCCGACGACCTTGCCGAAATCTGAGCAGCTTCAACCACAGTAAGACCCGCGAGAAATACTCAGGTTTTTACCTTCGAAAGCAGGAAAATGCCGAGCATCGAAAACAGCATTAGCGGGCTCCAGACCGCCATCGTCGGCGGCAGCGAGCCGCTTAGTCCTATCTGTTCGAACGTGCTTGTTACGCCCATAAACAATAGCCAAAGCCCGACGGCATAACCGATAGTCGCAACCTTCCCTTTTCGGCTTAAGCTAAGAGCAAAAGGAGCCGTAAAGAGTGCGATTATGAACGGCAGAAATGGCGTCGTGTACTTCTTTTCCAATGCAACCGCAAAACTTCGCTTTTCGATGTCCGATTCACTGTTGGCGATCTGAGCCTTGGTCTCTTCGGTGTTCAGATGGCTGGGCTTTTTACGTGCCTCGGCAAATGGGTTCGAACGTTCAGCTAATTCCCCGCCCTGCTGAACCGTCTTTATGATCTTTCCTTCCGAAAGGTCTATCCTCTCGGCCTCTCCCTTGAAAACGATACGGTCCCGTTCCCAACCGGCACTGGAAACGCGGTACACGGATTGCAATCTTGCCTTATCGTCCGCAAATTCGAAAATAGTTAGATTTTTTACGGCGCATTCGCCCCGACAAATTGTTAATGTATTTGCGTTATCAGACGCATTGGAATCGAGTTCAAAAGAAAAAATACGCCGGTCGTTTGCGACCCAAAGCTTACCGGAGCGGTTTTGCATCATCCCGCGGCTCCGGATCTTTGCACGCAGATCATCCTGTATCTGATTGGCCCTTGGGAAAAAGCGTTCTTGAAGCTGCCAGTTAAAGGCTCCGAGTAGGATCATAAATAGCAGACACGGCAACAGCAGGCGGTAAACGCTTTGCCCGGCCGATGTCCACGTAACGATCTCATTCTGCCGGGATTTGATAACGTAGGTCGCCAATGTTGCTATCATCGCCGACGACGGAGCAAGCTGTAGGTAGATAAACGGCATTAAATAGAATAGATACTGGAGCAAAAGGATGATGCCATTGTCGATCGTGCCGGCAAATTTCCAGAGCTCGAATGCCGTGAATATCAGAAAGACCGAGGTCAGAAAGCCGAGCGAGAGAAAATAGAACTTGAGCAGATTAAGAATGACATCAAAATCGCGCAGGCCGGTCGTCAGATCTATAAAGAAATTGCCGAATCGGAATCGCTTCGTATCGATCTTTAAGGATGAGAAAAGATCGCGGATCTTTTCGGCAACACGGCTGAGGAAATCTATCCTGCCTGCCAAGTTGAACCACGATATCGCGAGAAAGCTGAACAATATCGGTATCAGGCTGCCGGTCAATACGCTGATCTTTTCGGTGCGGGCAAGCTGTTCGCCCAAAAATGCGAGCAGATAATACGAGATCAGGCTTACCAAGGCCGCAAAAATGGCGAATCCCCTTCCCTTTCGGCTAAACCGGAGGATCAGAGCGGTACCGAAAAGACAAAAAACCAACGGTGTGATCGACAAACTTATCCGCCGCTGCCAGAGAATCTGCGCCTCTATTCGTTCTTTGCCGTCCTTGCTCTCAGCATAGGCAGAAAGCTGTGAAAGACCCAATTCTTCTGGTG
>JAYSON010000189.1:0-4949 GCA_043722725.1 Chloracidobacterium sp. | reverse complement strand
TCGCATCAAACACACAACATCATAAACCCGACGAGGATCGCCTTTCTTGCGGCTGCCGGTAATCACGGCGATGTGGTGGACATCGAGGAAGACGACGGCACAAAAACGCTTATTACCTTTATCGAACCAATGGGGATAGTCGTAGGATTTGCAGAAGTAAAAATGGTGGCTACGGCGTTCTGACCTTGGCAGAAGTGGACAGTATAAATCAGCCATCGAGAGCGAGGCCCTAACGAACACAAACTTCCGGAAGTTACTGTATACGTCAAAATACAGTCAGCTTGTGCTGATGAGTCTTCGTCCATTGGAGGAGATCGGGATGGAGACTCATCAGCTCAACGATCGATTTTTTCGCGTTAAACAAGGACATGGGAAATGCGTGATTGATGGAACGAGTCCGAACTGCAGGACGGCGATGCGGTTGTCGTGCGATGCGGTGCCCGGCACAACATTGTCAATCTATCCGCAGTCGATGACAGAAAGCAAAGGCGTTCGAGGTGGCTCCCACTCCGAATCGAACGCCATCTGATTGCGGGCGAAGAACTGACTGGCAACCCAGCCTCGCAAACCATCGGCGCCATTACTTAGTGTGACTCCACCTTCACTTTTCCTTTGAATGTTCTGAAAAGGAAAACAAAGTAGCCGACGGCGATAACGATGCCGACGCTCCACCAGATCAATCCCACGCCGAGCCCGTACGAACCGGCGGAAGAATTGTAGATCGTTAGGCTATGAGCGGGATCGATCGCCGGTAGGATATTCGGGAACAATGCGACGACCGCTCCGACAAGCATAAAAGCAAGGTAAGCCGACGATCCGATAAAGGCTCCTTTATCGTTTCCTTTAGCGTTAAAGTACTTGATCGCCGCCAGCGATCCGATCACCGCCGCGGGAACGAGCCAGGTGATTGGGTAATTCCGGTAATTGACGAGTATCTCGTCGCGGAGATTCGCAACTGCTATCAAGCTCAAGATCGTTAAGGCAACAAGAGCGTACCAGCCAACGCTAACAAGCTTTCTGGACCGTGCAGTCATTTCATCTTCGGTCTTAACCGCAAGATAATTTGCTCCATGAACGGTTAGAGCGACAAGGGCAACAACGCCCGAGAGAACCGTAAACCAATCAAGAATTCCGGTGGTTCCGGTGGTCCGAAAGTCGGTCCAGAGCGGCTCAAAAAAGTAGCCCTCTGCGTTCAGCGGAACTCCGCGGACAACATTGCCGAGTGCCGCGCCGAAAAAGATCGCCAGCAGCACACTTGATAGACAGAAGACAAAATCCCAGAAACTGTGCCACATCGAATTATCCAACTGATGACGCAATTCGATTCCGGTCGCCCGCATGATCAAAAGCCACAATACCATTATCAGCGGAAGATAAAAGCCGCTAAAGCCCGCGGCGTAAAGTGGCGGGAATGCAAAATAGAGCGTACCGCCGGTGGCGAGAAGCCAAACCTCGTTTCCATCCCAGACCGGCCCGACCGCGCTTATCACTGCTTCACGCTCTTTTTCGGTTCGTCCGACAAAATAATGTGCAATGCCAGCACCGATATCGAAGCCGTCCAAGACAACGTAACAGGTCAACATTACCGCTACGATCCAAAACCAAATCGTTTCCATTAGTCCTCCTTTCAATTAGCCGCCTTGCCCGTTATCACCGAGACCACTTTCATCCAAAGAAACGGAATTGCCAAGCTCGGCTGCGCCATGCTCGATCCGTCTGAGCATCAGGAAAATGTAAAGCAGCGAAAGCACCGTGTACATCCCAAGAAAACCGATCAATGTGAACAGCACGTTACCCGACGAAACCATGGGTGAGGCGCCGTGCTCGGTTCGAAAAAGTCCGTAGACCAGCCACGGCTGACGGCCGAGTTCAGCCGTCAGCCAGCCTGTGGTATTTGCAATGAACGGAAGAGGAAAGCTGAGCATAATGATCCACATCAGCCAATTGGAACTGAATAACCATCCCCGCCACAAACCGAAAGCGGCAAGCACCATTACGGTGATAAAGATCGTGCCGAGCCCTACCATTATGTGAAAGCTGTAATAGAGCAGAGGTATATTGTCAGGATGCTGGTCCTTCGGAAAGGCATCGAGACCTTTAACATGGGCATCCCAGCGCTGGTATGTGATAAAACTCAGTGCGTTCGGTATGGTTATGGCATTGTCGAGTCGCTGTTTTTCCATATCCGGCTGCCCGATAAGGACGATGCTGGCACCCTGTTCGCTCTTAAACAGCCCTTCCATAGCCGCGAGCGTAACCGGCTGGTGCTTAGCGATCATTCGGCCCTGAAGATCCCCTGACGGAAAAAGCATCCAAATACTCCCAAGACATCCCGCGATAACGCCTGCCTTGAGGAACATTTTGCCAAATTCGACCTGTTTTTTCGAAAGGATGTAGAATGCTCCGAGTGCGGCCACGGCAAATGATCCAGTGACAAAGGCACCGCCCATATTGTGCAGGTATTGGTAAAAAGCCCATTCGTTCAGAACCAGCGACCAAAAACTGGTCAACTGGACCGAACCGTCAGCCGCCGTTTCGTAACCTACCGGATGCTGCATCCAGGCGTTGGTGGCAATAATGAACCAGCCGGAAAGCCATGTTCCAACAAATATCAAAACAGCCGAAAGCCAATGAAGTTTCTGACCCAAACGCTTCTCGCCGAACAAAAACAATCCGATGAACGACGATTCAAGGAAGAACGCGAAAGTGCCTTCCATCGCCAGCGTTTGCCCAATTACGCCGCCGGCATATTTAGAGAAAGCCGCCCAGTTTGTGCCGAATTGAAACTCCATCGGAATGCCGGTTACGACACCAAACAGAAACGTGATCCCGAAGATCTTTGCCCAAAAACGGGCGGCTTCGTTCCAGCGTTCATCCTTCTTCCAGATCGCAAGTGTCTTGAACCCAACGATCAGTGGAGCAAGGCCCATCGTTAGTTGTGGAAATAGGTAATGATATGTGATCGTGAATGCGAATTGGATACGATCCAGAGTAAGAGCTTCCATAATTTCTCCGACAGAGCCGAGCTTTAACCCACAAATATCTCACCGAACAAGCCCTTCCAGCAGAATGCCCGCAAGGTACGCCAATGTAGCTGCAATTCCGCCTACAGCGAAAGTTACCGATCCAGATCGCCACCAGGGAATTGTTGACCAACGGGCCTTGATCGACCCGATAGAGAAAAAAACCAGTCCGGTCAGCACGGCAGAGATCGAAAATGCTTCGCCGGCTCCGAACAGAAAAGGCAGCATCGGCACCGAGCCGCAGAGCACAAAAGCCGCAAACGTACTAAAGGCGGCCTTCCATTCGGAACGGACATTGCTTGGAAGTCCGTATTCTTCCGTTAGCATCGTGTGAATCCACCGCTCGCGGTCAGATGTGATAATGCCCACTACGCCCTCGAGATCGCTGCCTTCAAAGCCTTTTGCAGCATAGAGCTGCCGAATTTCCTCTCGCTCACCTGCCGGATCCAGATCTATATGTTTTGCCTCGATTCCCGCGATTCGAGTTTGATCTTCAATTTCGGCGCGGGTACCCAGAAAATTTGACGCAGCCATCGAGAATCCGTCGGCGATCAGATTGGCCGCACCGAGGATCAGTACCACCCGCGACGAAAGGCTCGCTCCCATTGTTCCCGCAACAACGGCGAACGTAGTTACCGCGCCGTCAACGCCGCCGTAGACGAAATCGCGAAGATAATTTTGCGCAGAACCTTTGGCCAATCTCGCTTTAATCATCTCGGGCGAATGTTCGTGTTCCAGAATTCGATGGTCTGCCTTGCCTTTCATGCCGTATTTACCAGAATCTACACCTCATCAACGATTTTCGCCATCGCTAAAGGTGCAAACAGCATGACCAGCAGGCCTAACGGCATAAGGCCGCCGTCCTTCAGGTTGTAATCGGCGGCGATGCGTTCCCACGAAACTCCCATTGCGAGGCGCCCAAGCAATATCTCAAAACTTACGGTCAGCCCGACCCAGATAATTCCTATTATAAGGAAATCGCGAATGCGGGCGGCCTTGAGCCACCGAACAAATACAAAGGTGATCGCCAATATAATGATCGATCCGATGAAAACTGACACCTGTCTTGCCCTAGATTCTCCGAGAAAAGGTTCGATCAGAATTCGACGGGCTATGCCATGCAAGGACTCGACAAATATAATGACGAACCACACGACAGTCCCGCGCGACAAAACATTTAAGATCCCGTCACTGAACATAATCAATCGACAATCTCTAAGGCCTTACGGCTACCTTCATCACACCGTCCCGTCGTTCTCCGAACAGCTTGTATGCTTCTCCGATCTCTTCGAGCGAAAATCGGTGAGTGATCAGCGGAGTAAGATCAATACGACGGTACCGAACCAATTCGATCAACCGGCGCATGCGTTCCTTCCCGCCAGGGCAGAGGGTGGTCACGATCTTGTAATCGCCAAGTCCTGCCGCGAAAGCATCATATGGCATTTGCAGCTTTCCGGAATATACGCCGAGGCTTGACAGCGTGCCGCCTGGACGAAGGCTGCGGAGAGCGTTTTCGAAAGTTTCCTGAGTGCCCAAAGACTCTATCGCAACGTCTGCTCCTCCGTTCGTCAGTTTCCTTATTTCGGCGAGGACATCTACGTCCTTGTAGTTGAGGACTACATTCACGCCCATTTTTTTGCCATTTCGATCCTGTCATTATCACCATCCACGCCGATGACCAGCGAAGCTCCCATGACCCTTGCTCCGATGGCGGCACATATTCCGATTGGGCCCTGAGCGAATACAACCACGTTATCGCCTATCTTTACGCCGCCCGATTCGGCCCCGCTAAATCCGGTTGAGGCAATATCGGCAAGTAGGATTACTTGCTCATCGGATAGTTCGTCGGGGATCGCCGCAAGATTTGCTTGCGCGTGCGGAACGAGCAGATACTCGGCCTGCGCACCGTTGATCGTATTTCCGAAC
>JAYSON010000188.1:0-9402 GCA_043722725.1 Chloracidobacterium sp. | reverse complement strand
AACTGATCTCGACCATCGGAGCTAAAGACGACCGCGGGATAGTACTCGGTTGGAGTTCCGCCAGTGACAAAATATTTGTAAACCCGAGACGAAAGGACGACCTTCGTTCATACGATCCGAAAACCGGTGCCATGATCCATCGTTTTGAAGCGTCGTCGCCCAATGGCTCGTTTCTTCGTAACGATGCAAAAATTGCGATAACCGTCCCACAGGGAAATAAGCGCGTTTTGTTTCAAGTTTGGGACGCGGAAAATGCGAAGTTGCTTGTTACAGTTCCGCGAGTAAAGGGCCAGGACTCGATCATTTCGCTGAAATGGAGCCCGGACGGCGAGATGGTGACGACAGCCGAAGGAACCGACGAGAACGTAAAACTGTGGAACTTGAAAGGCGAACTCCTGCAAACGTTGACTTTTAGTTCAATTCCGATGAATTTTAGCGCCGATGGCAAGTATCTCGTCACGGGTGGAAAGCTCTCTGACGGAAAAACCGACACGGGTTACCTTTGGCAGTTTAGAAGCGAACCATTTGAAGAAAGGGTAGCGAGAGTCAGGTGATTTCCGGGGAGCGAGGATCTTGACAAGAATGGACAACCGCACAGAAAAAAAGCGGCTCGAGAATCCGCCGGCGAAGATCAGGTTTAAGATTCAGCGGCGCGAACGCGAAGGTGCGGCGGCGCACTTTGAAACCTTTGAACTACAGTACCGGCGGAATCTGAATGTTATTTCGGCGTTGATGGAGATCCGCAAAGATCCGGTCACCATCGAAGGCAAACAGACCACGCCGCCAGTTTGGGACATGAGCTGTCTCGAGCAGGTCTGCGGTATTTGCACGATGGTTATCGACGGCCGTGTTCGGCAGTCATGTTCGGCTTTGATAGACAATTTATTGCTCGCGTCCGGTGGTGACACGGTTACGCTTGAGCCGATGTCGAAGTTTCCCAATGTTCGCGATCTCAAAGTCGACCGGACAAAAATGTTCGATCATCTCAAACAGGTGAATGCGTGGATCGAATTGGATGGTAGTTATGATTTGGGCCCGGGCCCGCATATTTCGAACGAGATCGCTCAGGAACGATATGCATACTCAAGGTGTATGACCTGCGGATGCTGTTTGGAAGCCTGCCCGCAATACGGCGACGACAACTATATCGGCCCGCAGGCCATCGCTCAGGCACGGCTGTTCAATATGCATCCGACGGGAAAGATAGATATTGACGATCGATTGAATGGTTTGCTGGGAGACGACGGGATCGCAAATTGCGGCAATGCACAGAATTGTGTGCAGGTCTGCCCGATGTCGATACCGCTTACCCGGGCGATTTACGAAACGAATCGCGACGTGGCTGTCAATGCATTGTTCGGCTGGCTGAAGAAATGATCGAGGCGGTAAAAAGCACCGAACACTTAGTTATGTCATTGGCCCGGGAATAGCGATTTCGATCGTATTGTTAATGTAATGTTGCCAGAATAGGCAAGTCTTCGAACGGAATTTGTAGAATGTCTGTCCTCTCGTGATCAAACAGGAAATCGCGAAGTTCGGCGAAGTTCATTGGCCTTGCCAAAAGGAAACCCTGTCCGCCGTCGCATCCGAGTTGTTTCAATGCATTTAGCTGCGAATCGGTTTCGATGCCTTCAGCAACCGTCTTCAGGCCGAGATTTCGTGCCAAAGCAAGCACTGTTTTCACAATTTCCGTATTCGCCCCGTCTTTGTTGATCGGGCTGACAAAGGACCGGTCGATCTTAAGTGTGGATATCGGCAGTTTGATCAGATAGCCCAAATTCGAATATCCGGTGCCGAAATCGTCTATGTCGATCTCGATTCCAAGATCCCGTATCTGGTGAAGCATTTCGATAGCTTTTTCCTGATACTCAAAAAATATCGACTCCGTTATTTCAAACTTCAGCTTCTTTGCCGGAAAGCTTGTCTCCTCTAGTATGTTCTTGAACCTTTTTACGAGTGCCGATTGACCAAACTGTTTGCAGGACAGATTTACGCTTAACGTTAAACTGTTTTCGGTTGATAAGGCGTCAAAAATCGGTCCAATCTCCAAACACGCCCTTTGCAAAATGTATTCGCCAAGCGGGTCGATAAAACCGATCTCTTCGGCCAGCGGAATGAATTTTGTGGGCGGGATTTTCCCTAGTTCGGGATGAGACCAACGTGTCAAGGCCTCGATGCCTTGAAGTTGGCCCGTCGTTAACGAAAATATCGGCTGATAAACGAGAAAGATCTCATCGTTCTCGATTGCCTTGCGAAGATCCGTCTCAAGCTTCAGAGTCTCTTTTGCAGCAAGGTGCATCTTCTCATCGAAAACTTCGTGTCTGGCTTTACCGGCACGCTTTGCCTGGTACATTGCCGTGTCGGCGTCGCGCATCATGTCCTCGGACGTAAGATGTTTGTCCGAAGCGTGTAATATGCCGATACTGGCGGAGCTGTAAACTTCGTGCCCGCTGAGATCGAATGGCAGACTGAACTTCTGCTGAATGCGCTCGGCAATCCGAATTACTTCATTCACATCGTATTTACCCTCGACGAGGATCGTAAATTCATCGCCGCCGAGCCGTGCAACTATGTCCGAAGGCCGCATGCAGTCACGCAGACGCTCGGAAATTCCGATAAGAAGCTCGTCACCTATCAAATGCCCGAGACTGTCATTTACGTACTTGAAACGGTCAAGATCGATGAAAAGGACGCTCACCTTGTATCCGGGATTTTCTTTTGATTTCTGCAGCGCACCTGTAAGCCTGGCCATAAAAAATGCTCGGTTAGGCAAACTAGTCAACGCATCATGAGTGGCCTCGTGCCTCAGTTTCTCTTCAGCCAATTTCTTGCCGGTAATATCCTGAATTTGAAAGATGAGATTCGGAAGTTTGGATTTGGAGTCGCTCGCCGAAGAAACGCTCCACGATGCCCAAACCATTTCGCCCGTCTTGTGCAGATATCGCTGTTCCATCTGGCAGTTTGCAGTCTTGCCGGAGCTTAGTTCGTGCATTTTTACAAGCGTTGTTCCGAGGTCTTCCTGGAAAATCATCGACTGAAAGTCCATTGAAAGAAACTCTTCTTCGGAGTAACCGAGAATATTACATAATGCATGGTTTACCTTCAGCCATTGTCCGCTCGATGAAACCAATGCAATGCCGATCGGTGCGTAATTGAACGCACTGCGAAAACGTTCCTCGGATTCGCGAAGAGCATCGGACTGATCCTCAAGTATTTGTGCGTATTCTCGGGCCTGCTCGGCCTGCTGCATCGATATCTCAATATTCTTCAGATACATCCTGTAGCTCAGAAAAATGAAGAATATAACAGGGAAGGTGGCAAAGATGACGCCAAACCCTATCGAATCCGATAACAGGTCGAGAATTCCGGCGCTTGCAGCACCAACAATGTAAGTAATAAAACTCCACGCATACTTATTCTTCCAAGTTTCCAACAACGGGATCGCGTTTTTCATCGAATCGTGAATCGATGCAAGCGAGGTGTTTACGAAAAATTGCGTCAGGGCGATCACGGAGAGTGCCACAACAAAATTCTGAAGGTATTCACCTTGCCCGTGTAGATGTTCGGCGGAATAAAGCCCCGAAACCTTAAGGACGATAACGACGCAAGTCGTAGAAATAGCGACTGCCGCCGAGTTAAAGTATATCGTCAGCTTCTTGCTGCAGAAACGGCGCGATGAAAAGAAAGCCTCGACCGCCGAGAGAATAACGGCTAATTCGCCGCCATATAAAAGCAATGCAAGAAAAATAAACGTGTCCGAGACGGCGATATGTGATTTGAATTTAGGAATCTGAACCGTGACGCGGGATCCTAAACCGATCGTAAAGCAAAATAAGACCAGGAAATTGAGATCGATCTTTTCCACGGGGAGGCTGAAAAATGCCCATGAAAGACAAACGATCCCTCCGATGACGATGGCCACCATATAACTTTTGGTTAATTTCTCGTAGTTCATAGCGCAAACTCAGCGAAAGTCGCTGAATGTTCGGGAAAGGGATCAAAGAGATTCAACCAACTATTTAAAAGCAGAAGGAGTCATTGAGTTAACGTGGAGGACAAAAAATAGGGTAAGGCTTGGATCAGCCTCACCCTATTATGAGTCTTGTATAACAGTTTGTCTAGTGTTTTCTTTAGTTAAACAAACAGTGTCGTACACTGATCCGTATTCTTATATCCCGCTTTGAAATAACTCCGATGAGCATTTTTGAACGTCACATTGCTCAAAAGACAGATATTTTCTACACGGTTCAGAAGATCCAGGCTGAGTTGGGCCAGGCAGCGGGAACCGACTCCTTGACCGCGAGAATCCGGTGCGACGTAAATTCCTTCCAGATAAATCACGTCAGCGGTCTCCGCGATGATGTCAGCCTTGAAAACCAGCTTTTTACCCTCAAAGGCTACGAATATACGACCCTGCTCGATTCTTCTTGCAACACGCTTTAGAAACCCTTCGCGGTCCTTTTGCATCGGATCCACACCGCATTCCATAAACGCGATCTCGGCCTGGGCTTCGGCAATCGGCAGAAGTTCGTCAGCTGTCGCGGGGCGAATTTCGTGCTTGCAGTCACGCACCATAAACGGGAAACTGATTTCAAACAGCGTCTCGGTACAGGTCAATCGGGGCTGGCCAATACCGTCTGTGTAGTATTTCCAGAAAGATTCAGCCGCCGTTCCGTCTGACATGATCAAATGAATTGGAGTTTCGGACGATCGGGCAACACAGGCCAATGCTTTGAGTGCTTGTTCCGAACGGGCCTCTATGAGCGTCGTATGGCCGATCAATGCTATTCCTTCGAGCGTGCCTTGAGCATTTCTATAACCGTGGAACTTGCCTCGGTTAAGCCCGCTTTCAATACCGTTGTCGTTGATAAAGCTCGTCATGACAACTGTGTGAACCGGTCGAATCTTCAGGAAAGCAAGGACCTCTTGGGTCTCCGTTGCCTTTAGCTCAAACACTCGGTCGAGATCCAGCGACGCCTGCATCGATTGAGCCAAAGCGTACATCGAGCGTGAATTGTGTTTTGTATTTAGTGTCAGCATTTGTTTTCTCCTATAATGTTTTCGTAATAGTTGAAATCAATTACTGCATGGCTGGAGTGTCATCTCCCAACAAAACACTATCAGCAACGAGCACGCCGTCACCGACGAGTACACCGTCACCGACGAGCACGCCGTCACCGACAAGAACACCGTCGCCAACGAGAACACCGTCGCCTATAAGCACGCCGTCGCCAACCAAAACTCCACATGACATAAAGATGCTGCCCGAGCCCAACGCTAAACCGCTGCTTGTCAGGATGTTTCTGCCTACGGTTACATCACTTGTGGTATAGATAGTTCTTGGCGTAACGGTAATACCATTGTCAATAAAAGCCGAGTCGTCAAATGACCAGCCAAGATCATACATTCGTTGATACTTGCTGATAAGAGCGGTACCCTTTGCGTAATAGTGGTCAGTGACGATTCCCTCCGACCATTTGACCGTTACGCCGCTCAATGTGCTCGTCGCCGTCGGCAAGGTTGCTCCAGACGCCAACATGGTAGTTCCGACAACCACCGAGCTATTAAACGCGACATCTTGACGGGTAGCTTTAGCCAGACGGATCGCGCCTTCCACGTTCAGTTGACCGGCACCCTGCTCAAGCATATTAAAGCCGTTTAGGGGTTGAGCCGTGTATTGCAGCATCAGCTTCACCATACTCGGTGTGAGTTTTGGATTGACCTGCATCAACAAAGCGACAGCTCCAGAAACGAGCGGGGCCGACATCGAGGTTCCGCTCATGTACATCATGTCGTCGTTATCACCCGTGTAATTTAATGCCGCCGGCTTAAGGGTCGGAAACATTGTGGCCAGATTGTTTGGAGTGCTAGCAGCGGAAACCATTTGGTTGCCTGGTGCGACCAAATCAGGCTTGATGATATTGTCGTAGTGTTTGACTCCGCTTGCATCCGTATAGAAGCTGCGTGTTGGCCCGTGAGAACTAAACCTAGCCATCGTGTCGTCATTGCGGGCTTCGGTTCCGACGCCGTTTGACGCGCCAACAGTAATTGCGGAAGGCTCGTTCCCCGGCGAATGGATAGCACCATATAGCTTCTGTCCCAACGAGTTCTTGCCCTGATTGCCAGCGGCAGTCACAACCACTATTCCCAGTTTTGTCAATTCATAGACTTTGTTACAGACTGGATCATTATAATAAGCATCTAAGGCTACTGTACCGAGGCTGATGTTTACGACCTTAATGTTGTGAGTCTGGTAATTCACCCTGACCCATTCAAGAGCCGACAACAATGCGGAGGTTGTTCCGCTTCCGCTTTGGTTAAGAACCCGCAAATTGATCAACTTGGCATTTAACGCTACACCCTTGTATGCTCCGCTATTGATGGCTGCGTTGCTCAATGCCAATCCTGCTACGTGCGAGCCGTGTCCGTAAGGGTCTGCGGTGGACGTGTCACCGGCGATAAAGCTCTGGCTATAAACCACTCTGGAAGCTCCGCTCCCATTCTTAAAGGCATTATGTGCGGCAAATACGCCTGAATCTATGACGGCAATTCCTATGCTCGAACCATCTAGCGTGTATGAAGCCGTTGAACCCGACGCCGGTTGACTCCGAACGACATCGACTCCTAACGCATTCTCTACGTAACCTGTAAATTCCGTTTTGCGGTCCGGTGAAAGATAGTTGATCAAGCCGCTCTGCGAAAGCTCATTGACGGCACTCAGAGGAAGATTGACTACGAGCGTGTCGCTTTTGCCAATTCTGTCTGTCAAGCGAACATTATTTTGTGACATGATCGCACGTAGCGTCGGATTTCCCGCGTCCTTAGCCTGGATGATTACATCAACCCGCTTCTTTCCATCAGTTGCGTCGTTTGCCAGCATTTCACGCATATCCGATGAAACATTGTCACCACGAAAGGCTCTTCGTTCGCCCTTCGAGTTGATTTCGGTGTTTGCTTCCGCGAGGCTGTTTCCACTTATAACAATACCGTCGAACAATGCCGCGATTTCCGCATTGTTTTCGATCTTTTCACTGTAAGCAGCAGTCGAGGTCCCACCGATGATCTTCAGCTTTCCTTTGCCGATATTCTCTATCAGCTTTGTACCGGCCTTTCCTGATTCCAGCACATTCGTGAGTTCATCAACGAAAAGTATGGTCTTCTTATTTGAAGACATAACCTGATCGATGACAGACTCGATTCGGGTCGAAGCCTCAGACACCGATGTTGCGGTTGAGAAAATCGCCGCGGTTTCGAGCTTTAGAATAGAGACATTCGACAGATTGTCGTTAACGCTGCCGTTCGCGATACGCATCGCAAGCTGCTCGACGACAAAATCCTGATTCTCATTCTTTTCATCCACGATGACCGGCTGACGCACACCACCACCGGCTAACACCTTGATCAAACGAAGCGTGTCGATCTCAAGGTTTAGGTTTTCACGCAATCTTCCGTCACGGCCAAGCTGCGTCAAATCGGTAGTAAATCTGGTAATTGCCGATGAGTTCGATGGGATTCCGGTTTTGTTCGCGGCGAGAGCTCCCACGGCGACAATATTCGTAAAGATGAACGAATAAAGTAAGGTGAGCGACATCGCCTTGCTTAATATTGAAGAGTTTTTCGTTAACAGTCTCATTTACTAGCTCCTTCTAAGGTAGTGAATCGACGGCATATGCCATCGCTCTCTCTATTCAAGGAGCGTGCCACTAAAGTAAATATTGGAAATAAAACGGTTAGGTTAATTTCGCTGTTATGTCAGAGGTGTAATTGAGTCAAATTGAATGACCGAATCGGTCAAACTGGCAGGTCAAAATGAATAGGGGAAGGCCATTTAAGGCCCTCCCTTTCTTGCGGATCATAAAAGGTTTAGGTTCTAGATTCCAAGAATGTCGACCAACTCCTGTACCGCTCCAGCGCTTTTTTGCAAGGCCGCGCGTTCGTCGTTTGTCAGGCTTATCTCGATGATCTGCTCGATACCATTTTTGCCAAGCTTTACAGGAACGCCAACAAATAGATTATTGATGCCATATTCGCCTTCAAGGTATACAGCGCAGGGAAGTATCTTTTTCTTGTCCTTCAAGATCGCCTCAGCCATCTCAACTGCACCGAGGCTCGGCGCATAATACGCTGAACCTGTTTTTAAGAGCCCGACAATCTCGGCGCCGCCGTTTGCGGTACGAGCGAGGATCGCATCGATCGTTTGCTTCGGCAATAGCTCCGTGATCGGAATACCGGCGCAGGTGGAATACCGCGGGAGCGGGACCATTGTATCGCCGTGTCCGCCGAGCACAAATGCGGTCACATTCTCAACCGACACGTCCAAAGCCTCGGCCAAAAAGCAACGCATTCGAGCCGAATCCAGAACGCCGGCCATACCCATTACACGATTTTTCGGAAATCCGGCGCGCCGGAACGCGACCTGTGTCATTGCGTCGAGCGGATTCGAAACGACGATGATAAAAGAATTCGGCGAATATTTCGCCACCTGTTCGGTGACCTGGCCGACGATTTCCGAATTTGTTTTCAAAAGATCGTCGCGGCTCATTCCGGGCTTGCGCGGCAGTCCAGCGGTGATGATGACGATGTCCGAATCCGCCGTCGCCTCATACGAATTGGCACCGACAAGTTTTACATCAAAGCCGTCTATCGGAGCAGCCTGGGCAAGATCGAGCGACTTTCCCTGCGGAGTGCCCTCAACAATATCGACCAGTACAACGTCCGCAAGTTCCTTGCTCGCGATCCAATGAGCAGCCGTCGCACCGACATTTCCGGCGCCGACAACCGTGACCTTATTTCTTCCAACCATTCTTGCTCCTCAATAATTGTGTTAAAAATTTCGAAAGTGCGATTAAACCGCTTATTTTATTACGGCGGAACCCGAATCAGCAAATCACCGACCTCAAATTATGCAGCGCAATAAAAAAGCCCGATGCGCTCTCCCCTTCGCATCGGGCTTTTTCAAAATGGTCGCGGATAATTCAATCAACGACCAAATTCATAAACTGTTTTCAATAATCGCTGACCGGCAGCGTCACTTCACTTTTTAACTCGATCTCGAAATCTTCGTCTGTTCGAATATAAACGTCTTTTCCTTTTCGCAGGACGGCTATGCCTGTTCCCGCGCCAGCTCCGATTCCGGCTCCGATCAATACTCCGTTCTCGACCTTTGAGACTGCACCGAAAATCGCACCCAGGGCCGTTCCGCCGAATACCGCAAACAGGCTACTGGTCTTTGACGACGCGGCTTTTAGCTCAGTTACAAGAAGTCCGTCGATCTGGCGTTTCTGGTTATTGGCAAACCGGATCGTTTCAAATCTAACCTGCATCCTCCCGTTCTTTCCGCCAGCTCCGGCACTCGTAACCTTGGTAACGCATCCTTCGATCACGGTTCCGGCAGCCAGCACG
>JAYSON010000187.1:0-13264 GCA_043722725.1 Chloracidobacterium sp. | reverse complement strand
CTTTATTTCCGCCTTCAAGAGAGGTTAAATATTGAGGCCGGTTATTCCTTATCGAAAATACTAAGCCTCGAAAGTAAACGTAGGAAGCACCGCTTCCACAGGAATACAATACGACGGCCTCGTTTTTTCCGTCTCTATTTAGGTCCCCGTACAAAACTTCATATACTTTCAAATAAACCCGCTCTCCGTTTTTCAGTCCAATATACTGGCCATTCTTTAAAGACACACGGGAAACCACATCCGCATCTCCGCAGCTAAGATTATATGAGAAGTTCTTAAAATCAATCTTTCGAACGTCCAATTGAGCAGCAATTGAAATGGCAAACCACGAAATTATGACCAAAATAGGAACAAATAGTTTCATAAATACAAGAAGGATTAATAAAGGCGTCTAACTTTAGTCCGAGGTGGTTAGTTCAACCGATCCCTTATCCAATCTGGATTGCGGCGGTCACCAAGAACGGCATGGACGCGGATTTCACTTTGTTCTACAAGATAAAAAATTGAGTATGGGAACTTCGATGCTACCATACGATTTTTCCCAAGGTGTTTTGCATGGATTCCGGCGTAAGTTTGGAGCGATTCAATGTCGGCGAAAATTGACCCGATAAAGTAGCCGCCCAAGCCGGATTCACGTTCTTCATAGAACCAATAGCCGTCGATTAGATCAAACCGAGCAGGCGGAAGAATTCGAATCTTCATTTGAGTCTATCCGTAGTCCTTTGTCGGATGTAGGTCTTTGCCTCTTCCCAATCCATGAATTCGATCTCGCCGCTAGCTAGGGCGCGTTCGCGTTCTTCAAGGACTTCTCTGTGCCAGTCGGGCGACTCGATCTCCTCTGGCTTTCGCGACATTGCCTTCCACAGTTCTTCCATCAGCTCGACCCTCTGGCTTGGCGTCATTTCTTCGATAGTTGGTATCGTTTGAACACTCATGATTCAAATTATAGCGCAATTATTTTGGCATTTATAGATTATTCAGCCTGCTCACGCGCATGATATGAGCTTCGCGTCAACGGTGATGATTCCACGTGTTTGAAGCCCATTGCTTCGCCGATGGCTTTCCATTCGGCAAATTCTTCGGGAGTCACGTAGCGTTCGACGGGCAGGCGTTTTTCGTAGGGTTGAAGGTACTGGCCGATAGTCATGATGTTGCACGAGACCGAGCGCAGGTCACGCATCAGATCGACAACTTCTTCGAACGTCTCGCCCAAACCCGCCATGATGCCGCTTTTTGTTTTCATAGACGGGAATTGCGTGTCGCGGTAATGAGCCGAGCGTTCGAGCAACTCGAGAGTCTGTGTATATTTTGCGTCGGGACGAACGCGGCGGTAGAGGCGGGCGATCGTTTCGGTGTTGTGGTTGAGAACATCTGGGCGTGCTTTTAGCACGTTGTTTAGCGCATCTTCGTCGCCGTTGAAATCGGGTATCAGAACCTCGACCTTACACGCCGGATTCATTTCACGAACTTTGAGGATAGTCTCGGCCCAGTGCATCGAGCCGCCGTCCCCCAGATCGTCGCGGTTGACTGACGTGATAACGGCGTGAGCAAGATCGAGATGCATTACCGCTTCGGCAACGTGTGTCGGTTCGAGCGGGTCGAGGTCCATCGGCTTGCCCTTGTTTACAGCGCAAAAGCCGCAATGCCGCGTGCAGGTGTCGCCGCCTAGCATAAAGGTCGCCGTCTTATCGGTCCAGCATTCAAAGATGTTCGGGCATTTGGCTTCCTGGCAAACGGTGTGCAGGTTTAGGCCCTCGATCAGATTCAGGACAGCGTTCTGGTTCGACGGGTCGCCGAGTTTGATCTTCAGCCAATCGGGCTTTTTTAGCCGCTCACGGCTTTTGCGGTTAACAAATTTTTCTATCAGGACGTTTTCTTCGATCATAAATGCTCTCGATTCGGCGAAACAATATTTTAGCATTGCCGACGCAAAATTTCAGTTGACAATCCATTCAGGATTCATTAAATTCAGAATATAGACTTTTTAGTAAGGATTCAAATATGAGCGTTCTTCAGCCAAAACATTGCACCTGTCGTTGCTGTTGCAATTGCGCCTGTCCGGCGTACCGGCTGAAGTTTTGCGTAATAACCTGAACGAGATAGAACGCAAAATTGAAAAGAAATCAGTCGGTCGTGAAATCAAAGCAGTTGAACTTCACGGCCGATTTTTTATCCGAAAATCAAAATGCAGACAGCACTAAAAGTAATGAAGGTAGCAACAGCGTTCCGGGCGGATGAAATTTCCAAGGGCTTTTTGGAAGCCGCGGTCGGCAATACGCCTCTGATCAGGCTTCGAAGCGTGACGCGCGATTTGGCGGACAACGTCGGTGTTTATGCGAAAGCGGAATATCTGAATCCGGGTGGCTCGGTAAAAGACCGCCCGGCGCTTGCGATGATCCTGGCGGGCGAAGCATCGGGCGAATTGACGCAGGAAAAGACGATAATCGACGCGACCAGCGGCAACACGGGTATTGCCTACGCGATGCTCGGAGCCGCACGCGGATATCCGGTGACACTCGTGCTGCCAAAGAACGCGAGTGAAGCGAGGAAGCGGATCGTTAAGCTCTATGGGGCGGAGATCATCGAGACCGATCCGATGAGCGGCACCGACGACGCCCAGATAGTTGCCCGTGAGCTTGCTGAAAAAGAACCCGACAAATATTTCTACCCCGATCAATACAACAACGAGGCGAATTGGAAGGCGCATTTTGCGACAACCGCCCCGGAGATCTGGTGGCAGACGCAAGGGCTCGTTACCCATTTCGTTGCCGGACTTGGAACGACGGGAACTTTTATCGGAACGGCTCGCAGACTAAAAGAGTTTAATCCTGGACTGAAAGCAATATCCATCCAACCCGAATCGCCCATGCACGGTCTCGAAGGCATGAAACATCTCGATACGGCCATAGTGCCGGGAATTTACGACGCTCGTGTCGCCGATGAAAATTCGACCGTTTCGACTGAGGACGCACAGGCAATGTCTCGGCGTTTGGCTCGCGAAGAAGGCCTGTTTGTCGGGCCAAGTGCGGGTGCGAATGTATTTGCGTCGATAGAGTTGGCAAAGAAATTGGATAGCGATGCGGTTATTGTGACAATCCTTTGCGACGGCGGCGGGAAGTATTTGGACGAGGATTTTTGGAACGAATGACTGGTGCAGAGGCCCACGCGTTAGCAAGAGCGATACATTCAGCTCGACTGTTACGCACTTTCTAACGCGCGGGCTTCCGCATTGTGATCTTTGAAATTTGTGCTTGACAAGTCCGTCGAGCGTGTTTTAACCTACGCTTAGTTCTTTTAACACTTTCCCATTTCGGAAAGTCTAACAGTGGCGATTTAAAGGTTAACTTGCTCCACTAAAAAAACTGCTAAACAACTGCAAAGAGATTTCATAAGAAGCTCTCGTGCTTTTAAATAGCACGAGCGCTTTTTTCTTTTTGGCGGTTGTCGGGAGAAAAATATGACCGACTTATCGATTGCAACTCAGTTTGTTCACGCCGGCGAACGGCGAAACGCACCCGCGGGAATTCCCGCTTCGACACCGATCTATGCATCGTCTTCTTTTATTTACGAGCGGATGGAGGACGTCGACCGCATCGTCGAAGGCGAGGTCAGCGATTTTGTTTACAGCCGTTACGGGAATCCGACAGTTGCGGCTTTCGAGGAAGCAATGGCGGCAATAGAGCATGGCAAATTCGCATTTGCATACGGCTCTGGAATGGCCGCCCTGCACGCGGCTCTGCTGGCCTGTGAATTGACTACCGGATCGGTCGTGCTTGCTTCACGTGATCTGTACGGATCGACGCTTGAGCTTCTCTACACAGTGTTCGGAGCTTTTGGTGTAAAAACAGTGACCGAAGATTTTACTGACGTTGCGGCGTTGCGAGCGAAGGCGTTTGAAGTCAAACCGGCGGTGCTTATGTGTGAAACGCTGTCGAATCCGCTTTTAAAAGTTTGCGATATCGAGGAATGTTCCGCAATTGCCCGCGAGACGGGAGCGAAACTGATCGTTGACAACACGTTTGCCACGCCGTATCTTTGCCGGCCAATCGATCTCGGAGCGGATTTTGTCGTTCACAGCGCGACCAAATATCTCGGCGGCCATGCCGATGCGACCGGTGGTGTTGTTATCGCAAAGGAAGATTTTGACAAACCGGCTTTGCTTGGTGCATTGACGCTCGCCGGCGGAATTTTGAGCCCGTGGGAAGCACATTCGATCCTTCGAGGCATAAAGACGTTGGGCCTCAGAATGGAAAAGCAGTGCGCGAATGCGGAGAGGCTTGCGGGCTATTTGCAGAAACTGCCGCAGATCGATGAGGTCGTTTATCCGAAGTTCTTTGAGGGCACGCAGGCCGAAGCTTTGGACGGCACGTTTCACGGATCGGAGTACGGAGCTATCGTTTCGATCCGGTTAAAGGAAGACACGAGGGAAGCCGCCTATGGATTTTTGAATGCTTTGAATTTGTGTACGCGGGCCGCAAGCGTCGGCGATCTTTTTACCGGCATAGTTCATCCGGCAACGGCAACACATCGCGAACTATCACCGTCAAAACGGGCTGCTATCGGAATAACCGAAGGCCTGATTCGCATTTCAGTAGGTATAGAGGATGTGCATGACATTTTGGCTGATATTGAACAGGCTCTCGCGGTCAGTTCGCGGCGGGCTTTCAGTATTGCGGCGGCAGGGGCCGATCACGTTGTAAAGTGATTCTTTGCGTCTTTGCGACTTTGCGGGAAAATTCTGAAATCTCTCGCAAAGCCGCCAAGATGCAAAGTAAGAATAAAGAATGATTCAGATTCATGAAAAGGAAATAGCCGCGATCACCGCCCATGCCGAGCGTGATTACCCGTACGAATGCGGTGGAATGCTGATCGGGCATTTTGTGGCGGACGGTCGGAAAACCGTCACCGAGATCTTTCCGCTCGAAAACGCACGCGAAGAAGAGGCACGGCACAACCGCGTGCTGATTCTGCCAAAGGACGTAATGCGGGCAGAGCGGTACGCTCGCGAAAAGAAACTGGATGTCCTCGGTTATTATCATTCGCACCCGGAATCAACGGCCGTGCCTTCGCAATACGATCTTGACCACGCTTTGCCGGTTTGGTCGTATGTGATCGTTTCGGTGATCAGGGGAAAGGTTGTCGATGTATTTTCGTGGGAAATGCAGAACGACCGGTCGAGATTTAATGAGGAGCAAATCGAGAAGTTTTTAAAGTTTCGGAATAACTGAAAACTGGTAACTAATAGCTGATAATTACAATCCTGTCTTAAATTATCAATTTTCAGTTATCACCTATCAGTTATTCCGAAGATAGAGAAAGGGGTGAATCTATGTCAATTACTATAGTTATACCAACGCCGCTGCGGCAATTTGCGGGCGGGAATTCAGAGATCGAAGTTCAGGCGGTTACCGCGGGCGACGCTTTGCAAGAGCTGACCGACGCTCACGGAGAGCTTCGCAAACATCTTTATAATGAGCAGGATAAACTGCGTAATTTCATCAATGTCTATGTCGGTGACGAGGATATTCGTCATCTCGACGGTCCGGCCACTCCTGTGAAAGACGGCGAGACGATAATGATCGTGCCTTCGATCGCGGGCGGCAGCACGGCGGTTGAAGCACTCGCAAACGACGGCTTACCAACATTATCTAACGAAGAATACGCACGATATTCGCGGCATTTGATCCTGCCGGAGGTAGGGCTCGAAGGCCAGCGAAAGCTGAAAAAGGCGAGAGTTCTGGTTATCGGTACCGGTGGGTTGGGCTCGCCGCTCGGATTGTATTTGGCTGCGGCTGGAGTTGGTACGCTCGGCATCGTCGATTTCGATGTTGTCGATGAATCGAACCTACAGCGGCAGATAATTCACGGGACAAAAGACGTCGGTCGCCCGAAGATCGAATCCGCTCGAGACCGACTGCTGGACATCAATCCGAATACGAAGATCGAAGCGTTTGAAACAAGGTTAACGAGTGAAAACGCATTGGAATTGTTCAGGGAGTTTGACGTTATCGTTGACGGTACCGACAATTTCCCTACTCGCTATCTGGTAAATGACGCCAGCGTTTTGACGGGCAAGCCTAATGTTTACGGCTCGATCTTCCGTTTCGAAGGACAGGCGAGCGTGTTCTGGGCCGAAAAGGGAGCGTGTTACCGCTGCCTTTATCCCGAACCGCCCCCACCGGGACTCGTTCCGTCGTGCGCTGAAGGCGGCGTACTCGGCGTTCTTCCGGGGATTGTCGGCACTATCCAGGCAAATGAAGTTATCAAAGTAATACTCGGTGCCGAGGGAATTTTGCTTAATCGCCTCTTGCTGTTTGATGCGTGGAAGATGACGTTCCGTCAGCTAAAGCTGCGTAAAGATCCGCACTGTCTGCTGTGCGGCGAGAATCCGACGATAAAGGAACTGATCGATTACGAAGAGTTTTGCGGCCTGAAGGCTCCGGTGGGTGAAGAGTCCGCGATCGAAGAGATCACCGCTACCGAATTGAAATCGCTCTTCGACCGCGACGAAGATTTTCAGCTAATCGATGTCCGCGAGCCGTTCGAGTACGAGATTGCCCGCATCCCAAACGCAAATCTTATCCCGCTCGGCCAGGTCGTCGCCCGGTCGGCGGAGATCGATCCGAATCGCACGGCAGTCGTCCAGTGCAAAGGCGGCGTAAGAAGTGCGAAGGCGATAGCGGATTTGAAGGCCGCCGGATTCACAGGGCGATTGATCAATCTAAAAGGCGGAATCGGGGCATGGTCTGGCGAGGTCGATCCGACGGTGCCGAAATACTAAACCATTGTATTCATCGGGGAGGAACGATTCGCGGGTTTTCTTTCACCGGAGCTTCAGGCAAAATGGATCGGGAAGCTTATATGGATCAGTCCGATTTTCAATTCGGCTTGTCGCCAAATCAACCGCCCGTTTTAGAGGACTACGATCTTTTTGCGTCCGACACAGCCTTGCGTGAAGCGGCAGAGCACAATGGCGGCGGATGGAACCACGAACATTCGATAAATTTCGGCCGCTTTCTGGGCCGGGCAGAATCGCTCGCTCTTGGCGATATTGTCAATAAGAACCCGCCTATTTTGAAAACGCACGACCGGTTCGGCAACCGCCTCGACTTGGTTGAATTCCATCCCGCGTATCACGAACTGATGCGTGTTTCCGTAGAAAACAAGGTTCATTCTCTGGCCTGGATCAACGAACAAGACGGAGCGTATGTCGCGCGTTCAGTGCTGGCTTTTTTGAAACAGCAGGTTGACGAAGGAACGAGCTGCCCGCTGACGATGACGTTTGCCGCAGTTCCATCTCTGAGAATATCGCCGGAGATCGCGGATGAATGGCTGCCGAAAGTGCTTTCCAGTGAGTACGATCCGCGATTTTTGCCAGTTGAAGAAAAACGCGGTGCGACATTCGGAATGGCGATGACCGAACCGCAAGGCGGCTCCGACGTGCGCTCAAATCTTACGTTTGCCGAAAAGCTAAACGGAATGGGCGAATACAGGCTCACGGGAAGAAAATGGTTTTGCTCGGCGCCGATGTCCGACGCCTTTCTGGTTCTTGCGCAGACAAAAAGCGGCTTGTCGTGCTTCGTCCTGCCGCGATTTACGCCTCACGGATCGAAAAATACACTTTATTTTCAACGGCTTAAAGACAAGCTCGGCAATCGATCAAATGCTTCGGGCGAGGTCGAATTTCACGGGACATTCGGGAAAATCATAGGCGATGAAGGGCGTGGCGTGGCGAACATCATGGAAATGGTGCGTCACACGCGGCTTGATTGCTCGGTTGGTTCGGCGGCGACCCTGCGCCGGGCGGTTGCGGAAAGTATTCACCACTGTGCTCATCGCATCGCGTTCGGAAAGCTGTTGATCGAGCAGCCCTTGATGCAAAATCTTCTTGCCGATCTTGCACTCGAATCCGAAGCCGCGACGGCTCTTGCATTTCGCCTTGCGCGCGGGTTTGACGAATCGAGATCAAACGACGGGGCTCGATTGTTTTCACGAGCGGCAACGGCTATCGGAAAATTTTGGATTTGCAAACGGGCCGTTTTCGCGGTCGGCGAGGCGTTGGAAGTTCTCGGCGGCAACGGTTATGTCGAGGAATCAGTTTTGCCTCGGCTCTACCGCGATATTCCCGTCAATTCGATCTGGGAAGGTTCGGGAAACGTGCAATGCCTCGATGTGCTTCGATCGATGCAAAAAGAGCCGGAAAGCATCGACGCCGTATTGCAAGAAATAAACTCGGCTCGAGGCCTGAATGACTTCTTTGATAGATTTATTACAACATTGCCGGATGAATTTGCCGAGGCAGATAGTCGAGAGTTTCGGGCACGGCGAATCGTGGAAAAAACGGCGCTGGCATTACAGGCGACCTGCCTGCTCAAAACAGCGCCGGCTTTTGTGGCTGAGGCATTTTGCTTGTCGCGTCTTTCCAATAACTATTTAAGTTTCGGAACACTGCCGCCTGAGGTCGAGGCTGAGAAAATAATCGAGCGATCACGTCCCCAAATTGAGTAGGCGTAAAAAATGTCTCGCCAGAGCGCCAAAAAGCCGGGAAAGAGGTTTCTTTTCACTTCCCCGGCTTTTTCAGTAATTTGAATCTATTCCTAGGCCCGTGCGCTTCCGGCGGTCGAGAGGCGCTTGCTGACTGCGTCCCAATTGATATTCGAGAAGAACGCCTCGATGTATTTTGGACGGTCGGCTGGAGCGTAATCCTTAATGAAGGCGTGTTCCCAAACGTCCATTATAAGGACAGGCACGTAACCGGCGACGTTTCCTGTTTCGTGCAGATTGATCCAGTGGTTCGAGATTGCGCCGTTTGACGGATCTTGATAAGTTGCGGCCCAGCCCACGCCTCGCATTTTGCCGGTAGCGTTGAAATCGGCCTTCCATACATCGTAGCTGCCAAAGCTTTCTTCGGCTGCTTTGGCAAACGCGGACGATTTGTCCGGATCGCCCGAGCCCTGCTTCTTCATATTTTCAAAGTAGTACTCGTGCAGGACCATGCCGTTGTATTCGAATCCGAAACGGCGCTTCATCTCGCTGTAAGCAGCGGTTTTGGTCGCGTCCAACTCACCGCCTTTGATCAGTTCGGCGATCTTTTCGTTCAGGGTGTTCGTGTTCGTAACGTAGCCCTCGTAGAGCTTAAAGTGCATCGCCAGTGTTTCGTCGGAGATGCCTGTTAGACCGCTAAGATCAAATGATTTTGCTTTATAAACTGTATTCAGACCCATTATCTTTTCTCCTCGTTAAATACTGCTGAAAGTCGATCATATCAAATTTTCTCCGCGTTATCGCGTCGTATCAATCTTCCGGCCGTGTCCCGGCGTCGATACCAGCAACGCTCGCCTGGTTGATAACCTTTACGTGCAGGTCGTCGATTAGGCGTATCTGGCACGAAAGACGCGTGTGATCACTAAGATCGGTTTTGGTTGCAAGGATTGTCCTTTCAGGATCACCGATCGGGCCCGGATCGCCATGAAGAATCTCAACGCGGCATGTCGTGCAGCGTGCGTTACCGCCGCAGCGGTGAAGGATATCGATCCCGTTATCTTCAATACATAAAACGAGTTTACGGCCCTCGTCGCAATCGAATGCGACCTGGCCATTGGCGGTTTCGGCGGTAATTCGCGGCATTAAAAAGATGTCTCCCTAGATTGAAATGTGTAAAACTTATTTATCTTGACTTTGGCATAAAATGGGTGACAATCGCAAGTTAGGAGACATTTTATGCAAGGATTGATTATGTGGCGATATTTGGTTTTCAATGTTCTTGTGGCTTTTTGTTTGATTATGTCGTCTACCGCTTGCCAAAGCGTGACAAGCCAAACCCGGGCTACACAGAACTCAAACGCCGCAGCAAATACTAATCAAAATTCTACATTCCAAGACCTTTGGAATGCATATCCGACATATGCCGCGCCGGCCACTATTGGCGACGAGTATTACGCTGTGGAATGGCTTAAAAGCGACTACAAGGATGCAAATGTGGTCGCATACATCGACTCGAAAGAAGTGCTGTCTGTCGGGCGTTCAGACGAATTCACAGACTGTGTTAACTTTTCGCCAAATACCGGCCCCGGCTACTGTTCGTTTACTATGCGAGCGGAGATTAAAGAACTATACAAAGGCAAGTTGCGATCACGAACAATAGAGTATTCAGAGTATGGAGAGGGAGGGTATATCAGGAATAGGGAACAATTCCTTGGTAAACAGGTGGTTTTCCTTGAAAAGTACAAAAGCGAAAAAGACGGATCGATTTTTTATCAAGTAATAGAGAATTCGACACGAGATGTTGACCACGAGGTTTTGGCAAAAATGCGGAAAATTTCAAAGTTCAAGCATTAAACCGATATAAGGGCTTTTCGCTCATAGGGCGGAACATCCCCCTTGTACAAAACTTTTTCAAGAAACAACCCCGAAGGGGGCGCGGTGAATTTCGCGGTAGCGTCGACTTGGAATTTCAACAATCGTTCGAAGCCGTCATATGTAAGATTTCCGCGGCCGACCTCTGCCAGCATGCCGACGATCCGCCGCACCATTTTCCAAAGAAAGTGCGACGCTCCGATTCGGAAGCAGATTAGATCGCCGTCCGTAAATACTTCAGCCCGTGTAACTTGTACCAGCGTCGATTGCTTTTTGCCCTCTTCAGTTTCGCAGAAAGAGCGAAAGTCGTGCTTGCCGACAAGCATTTTTGCAGCTTCGCCCATAGCAGCGGCGTCGAGTTCGTCCTTTATCCACCAGACGAAATTCTTTGCCATCGCAGTCCGCCGCGTCGATATTTGATAAAGATAATATCGAGCGACGGCAGAGTGGCGGGCGTGAAAATCTTCGGGTGCGTTCGAGACTTTTAGAATGTTGATATCGTGCGGAAGAAGGTCGTTGAATCCGTACTGGATCTGCTTTGGCGTTATATTAGCTTTCAGTTCCGAAACCTTTAAATGTGCGATTTGCCTAAGCGCGTGAACGCCTGCATCGGTCCGGCCCGAACCGTATATCTCAAATTTCCCGGCAAACAATTGCCGCGCAGCGTCGTGCATCTCGCCTTGCACCGATTTCGCATTATGCTGCATTTGCCAGCCGCGATATCGCGTGCCTTCGTATTCGAGTTCCAGTTTCCATGTAGGCATGAATGAAAAGTTGCAGGTAGTTTCAGAGTTTCAGATAGTTACAGAACTACAGATGGGAATTAAATTATTTGTCCGATGTTCTTAAATATTGAGCAAGAGATAAAGTCATTCGTGAAATTTCTGTTAGTTGTCCATATAGCTGGTCAAAATTAATTTGGGTCATATACCTGAGCCCAAGTGCAACGTAGAGATGTGATTGAACTTCTGCTCCCGAACCGCGAGCCATATTCAAGAAATTCGCAAACTCCGCGTTAGTCCGCCTTCCGTGACCTCCAGCAATATTCGCCATAATCGAGACTGACGCCCTTCTGATCTGATCTCTCAGGCCGAAGTCCTTTGAAAAGATGCCATCGGAGGTTAATCGGTATATTTGCAGAGTAACCTCATTAGCTTTTTGCCAAGCCTGAATTTCCTCAAACTTGCTGAACTTCGCCATCACGCAACTCCGAAACTTCCTGCAACTCTGCAACTGTCTGCAACTACTTACCTATCTGCACTTTCTCGCGTTTTTCGTTTATCGCAACAAACGTAATTTCGGCCGATGTCACTCGTACAATTTCACCATGATTGCCGAAACGTTCCGCCTCTACATCTACATGGATCGTGATGGAAGTCTTTCCGAGCCGGAGCGTCTGTGCATAGAAACTTACAAGATCACCGATAAACACGGGTTCGTGAAAGATAACTTCCTTCATCGCCACGGTCACAAAGCGCTCGTGCTTAGTGTGCCGCACGGCCTCCACGCCGCCGGCGACGTCGATATAGCTCAAGATCACACCGCCAAAAACCGTGCCATGAGCATTTGTATCGCGCGGCATCATTGTTAGCCGGATCGCTGCGTCACGTACTATCTCATTCTGATCTTCTGTCATATTTTGGTTTTTCTTCGGAATGACTGAAAACTGATAAGTGATAGCTGATAACTAAAAACCGTCTCCGAAATTATCACTTGTCAGCTATCACTTATCAGTTATTTCGTAGGTTCGTGCAAACCTTTCGAAATTTGTACTTCAATCCAATTTCGAATCGCATTCCGCAATTCGCTCAGATGCTCGTCGAAAAAATGTCCGCAGTTTTTGAAGACGACCAATTCCGTTTCGGCGGTTTGCGAAACTTTTTCCACCAGCTTTCGCACATTACCGATCGAGCCGAATTCATCGCGGTCACCCTGGACAAATAAGATCGGCTTTTGCAGACCGATGAGAAATTCGTAATCGCTATATTTATCCACCGGGGTACCGATGCTGATAAGCCGAACAACACGGCCATCGCCGCTGCCGACTTCCATTGCCGTTCGCGAGCCGAATGAAAACCCGGCGAGCGTTATCTCCTCGTTCGGGTAATTTTCGACGAGATAATTGAGAGCGTCGCGAACATCTTCCTTGCCGCCTTCAACCTCGTTGTGCACACCGGTCGAGGCGCCGACACCGCGAAAATTAAATCTCAATGTGATCAAATCGGCATCGACAAGTCCCGCAGCAGCGCGAAATACCACTTTATTATGCATTGTCCCGCCGCCGAGCGGATGCGGATGGCAGACGAGCGCCACGCCTTTCGGCTCGCCGGACGGTTCTTTCAATATAGCTTCAAGATGGCCGTGCGATGCCGGTATAAGAAGATTGCCTTTCGGGTACATAATGAATTCTCGATTTTAGGTTCTGCAGTTTCAATTCGCAAATGGCAATGGTAGAAACGCTTTGGCGCCCTCAGTGCAGTAGTCTTAAACCCGGGAGTGGCGAACTGTTTGTAGTACCGAAGCAAATAATTAGATCGAGATCTACTAATACAACCAGAACGCTCATACGGAGATACTTGTTTAATGCCGGACTCTCGTATTTCCGGAAATGGTCATCGAATTTAAGTCTTCTCGCTTCCAAAAGATTAAGGCATTAGATAATTGCGGGGTCTTTATGATATTTTTTCAAGTTATTCTATCGTTTCAAAAGCGTTAAATCAGCGAATAAAATGGACGAAGTTTTAAAACCAAAAGCGGACGATATTCCGCCCGCAAAGCCTGTCTCGCATCCTGAAAAATCGAAGCCGACGTGGCGCGAATATCTCGAATCGGAAGAAGCGACACGCTTTGTATATCTGATCTTTGCATTTGTTGCCATCGCGATGGTGATGAGCTTTTTGCAGTTTCG
>JAYSON010000186.1:0-6467 GCA_043722725.1 Chloracidobacterium sp. | reverse complement strand
ATCGCAGAATACCCAGACGCACCGTAATTTATGAACCAATCTTTTTGCTCACCGCTCGATATTACGCAGATTGAAAAGAACTTTGCCGAAATCAACCCTACGCTGACCGAAGCCGAGGCGATGCACGAGGCCAATCGCTGTCTCTATTGCTACGACGCTCCTTGCATACACGCCTGCCCGACCCATATCGACGTTCCGTCGTTTATCAAAAAGATCGCCAACGGCAATCTGCACGGCTCGGCCCGTGTTATTTTCGACGCAAATCCGATCGGCGCGACCTGTGCCCGCGTCTGCCCAGTCGAGGTTCTTTGCGAAGGTGCGTGCGTCGAGAAAACGCTCCTCCAAAAGCCCATCGAGATTGGCCGTCTTCAACGGCACGCAACCGATTACGCTATGAAAAGCGACCGGCAGATCTTTGCGAAAGGCGATCCGAACGGCAAATCGGTCGGCATAGTCGGCTCCGGCCCGGCCGGGCTTTCGTGTGCGGCCTATCTCGCCCGGCTCGGCTACGATGTGACGGTTTACGAACGCAAACCGCTCGCCGGCGGCCTCGACACCTACGGTATGGCCGAATATAAAATGCCGCAAAGCGTTTCGCTCGATGAGGTTGAGCACATTGCAAAAATGGGTGTAAAGTTTCTGCTAAACACGGAAATCGGCTCCGCAAGCTCCCCTCCTTACGAAGGAGGGGTAGCAGCCGCTTCGGCTGACGGGGTGGTTCTCGCCGACGCAGCCGAATCGCCTCCAATCCAATCCGTCTCATTCTCCGATCTCGACCAATGGCATGACGCGATCTTCATCGCCACCGGCCTCGGCGATACGAACAAGCTAAATATTCCCGGCGAAGAACTCGACGGCGTTTACGACGCTCTCCATTTTATCCAGAAAATAAAAACGCGAGACTGGATGAACATTCCACTCGGCAAAACGGTGGTGGTGATCGGTGCCGGGAATACGGCCATCGATGCTGTAACACAGGCCAAACGGCTCGGCGCCGAAAAAGTGATAATGGTTTACCGCCGAACGGCAAATGACATTTCCGCCTACGACTATGAGTACGAACTCGCAAAAAAGGACGGCGTCGAATTCGTCTGGCAGGCCGCCCCGATCGGCATTTTGTCAGACTCGGATTACAAGAAAGTGACCGGCCTCCAATGTGAAAAGACCGATGGCACGCTCAACCTGTTCGACATCCGGTGCGACATGGTAATCAAGGCCGTCGGGCAAACAAAGATGCGTTCATTTTTCGAAAGCGTCGCCAGAGTTGTCGTTGACGAAAAAGGCCGGGTAGCGGTCAATGAAATGATGCAGACATCAAACCCGAAGATCTTCTCGGGTGGCGACTGCGCAAATGGAGGCGCCGAAGCCGTTGACGCATCTCAAATGGGCAAGATCGCCGCCCAGGGAATTCACCAATCTTTGACCGGAGAGAAGGTAAAATTCGCCGGGGCTTGAGAGTTTTAAGAAGTATTAAAAAATTTAGCCGCGGCAAAAAATCCTATTTCTATTCGGGTGGTTGTTCGCATTCCTCATCGTCGAAACCATCCCCGTCATCATCGTCCTTAAAGCACATTGGGCCTTTGCCGTTCCAGACGCCGAAGTCCATTTCATACTTGTCCGCTTTTCCGATATCAAGATCGTCTTTTTTGTAATCCTGTTCGGTGCCGTCCGGGTTGATGCGGATAAGGTCTATATCGTACTCGTCTTCATTGCCGTCATTGTCGCTGAAAAAAAGTTTGCCGTTTTCAAAATCGAAATCGTACGTCAGGGCCTTACCTGCATCCAGTGCGACTCCGCCGATCGTCGTGATATAACTTGCCGCTTGATCATGGTCCGCGTCGAACGCGAAAAACACTTCGGGCGTTTCGCCGTCGGCGCTGGCCGTGAACGTGATCTGTTCGCCATCTCTTGAGATTTCAGCCGTCAGCGTCTCGTCGGGGTCGAGCCTGATGTCATTAAAGCCGACCGTAAAACCTGGCCCGGCAAAAACGAAATCCATCACGCTTTTGGAGGTAAGATACTTACCGGAAAAGACAATCTTATAGGGACCTCCGTTCTCATCGTACGGGAAAGTGAAATGCGGCAAGTCATAACCCAGGCCGCCAACGATCAGATCAGAGATTGCGTCGGGAATTTCGTTGTACGACCTGTTGGTTCTCGGATCGTAACCGATTTTTCGCCCATTATCGGTAACAAGCATATCGCCGTCGCCGGTCAGGAAAAACTCGGCATCCTCGCCGTCTTCGTCCGTCTGCTGAAACGCACCGCCAAATGAACTTGGACTGTAGGCGGTTTTAACCATGCTGACGGTCTGCATCCCGCAGCCTTCTGCTTTGCCGGCGTCTTTGCCAAATGGCGGATCGAAACATTTGCCGTCCCGCCAGGAATTTGCGGTAATCGAGAGAGTTTGGGTATTAAGATCGCCGACGTAATCGGGCTTTGAATTCTGAACTTTGGCTGACGAGTATGACCACGCCTGGGTACCGCCTTTATTGACGTACAAATACCGTGTTTCACCAGGATAGTTGTTGTCATAGACATGGATCCTAAACCTGCTGCCCATGTCTTCCACCGCAAACGGCGTAAATTCGTGAGCGTCGAATATTCGACCCCTGTCATATTTCTTTAATGTCATCGTAAAGCGTTGGTCTTTTCTTTCGATGGCGGCTAACAACATTTTTGCGATCTCCAACGGGCCCTTCTTTGCCACTTCGTCCTCAAGCTCGCGCACTTCATCAAATATCTGTGTCAGCCAGTAATATGCAACATAATTTTCGATTGTCTGATCCAGCTTAAGGGCAAATGGCGATTTTACGCCCGGCTGAAAGCTCGCGAGCGAGTTTCTGCCCCGGAAACCCAAACCTTGATAGAAACGCAGGCTTGCCACCGCCATTCCGGTGCACCGGCCGTTGTCAATAGCTTTTAATTGCTCCTCGAGCCACTTGCGCGGACTTGCATCGAGGACGCAGTTTTTGGCGGTAGTCCCCCTGACGCACGTCGCCTGAACGCCAACCAGCTTGATCAGATCGTCCGCGCCCAAATCATCCTGCCAGTTGTGGTTGTCATTGCTATAGTTTTTGAAACTAAAGCCGTTTACATTTGGGATGAAGCCCGGGAGAGCAATGATCGAAGATTGCGAGACGTTAGCCGATTGCGCCGCGAGCGGTGCATAAAAACCGATGCTTATGAATATCAAGCACATCGCGGCCAACGGATTTCTAATGATATTCAACATAGTGATTTTCGGTGTTGGGTCAGTTTCAGAATTTCCTTGTTTCCGTAATTTTTCTTTTTTTGTGTAATTCGTGGATCAATCTTTCTTTTCCACGAAACACACGAAAAAAATCAAGGTTAAAAAAATCAACGAAATCAAATCGAGGCTTACCCCGTCGCTACCGCTACCGCTACCGCTCCCGGTTCTGGCTCAAATCCTTCGCCAGCTTGTCTTCTTCGGCTGGGTCCGCGGCGACCCACGCAGCGAACTGTCCGATATTATTGCTGCCGTATTTGATCCAGCCAAATCCGCTTTCGCCCCATTCGGTAGAATAAGAGTTTTTGATCATCCACGCTCCTTTAGCATCATCCCAACCAATGATCAAAACAAGATGCTGGCCCAACTCGTTCTGCCGTTCATTAAAAACGCCCGTCCCGTAAAGCTTCATGCAATAATCAAACTTCATTAATGAAACGACAGAGCCGTAACTAATTATCGCACGCTTGATCTCGTCGTTCGGCGCGATCTGATCCGCGGGCTTATGAACATAATCCCAGGTCAGAGCTCTGACAAAATTGGTTGAATCGCGGTTCCAGCCAATATTACTATCAACGTATTTTGTTGACCCGCCCAATGGCAGCCCTTTGTCCACTAAAAATGTAAATGCTTCGCCGTGCCAATTGAAATCACAATAATTTGCCTCGGGCACCATATAGCTAATTAATTGGCGGGCACTCGGGAGCAGACTGTTGTTCCAAGCTTTTTCAGTGCGGATGGCGGTTAACTGACGGCTGATCTGCATTGCATCGACTCCGGAAAACGCCCAGCAGGTGTTGCACTTCCCGAAGCCTTGAAATCCAACTTCGCCTACATTAATACCGTAATCGCGCCAATCAAACTTTGGCGGGAGGCTGGAATCAAGCCCTTTTAACCGTATGCGAATTTCCGCGGGTTTTCGCTCATCAACCCCGGCATTAGGATTTTGGCGTAGCCATTCCTGCCATTTTTGCTCTGCCTGCTCCTTCTGCTGTTTTAATTTGTTTTCGGAGTCCTCGCGAATTAGCCTTGACCTCGGTGATTCGCCGACTGGCGGTTTTCGCCCCCAAGCCTTGTATAATTCGCGGATATCGTCGGAGCTGTAGCGTTCATCATTGCCCAAAAAAGGTATCCAGTTCGTTAGCGACGAATACCATTTCTTTCTGCCATAAGCCCCGGGCCTCACTGGTTCTCTCGAAAGTTGTTTGCGAAACTCGTAAGTCCGTGCGAGTGCGCGGTCCTGACTTTTACAGACCTTTATTTGCTCATCCAGAAACGAAACAATCGGCGCCGGATTATCTGTATTTGTCTGCGGAATTATCGGCGCAGGTGTCAAAAACAACGCCAAGAAGCACAGTCCAGTACCAAAATTGTGAGTCAGATTCTTCATAGCCCGTTACTTTCATTGCGAATAGGCAATATCGGCGGATAGAAAGTGCAGGGCGATCTCTAATTTACGTCAGGGCAAGAAAATGTAAACACAGGGATCGCTGAGGCCGCTAAGTAAGATACAAAACTTTGCGTCCGTGGCGAACCCTGCCGTAAATTCAAAATCGGCCAACGTAGCTAATCGCCTTTCGTGCGAATATTGCAGGTTTCTGCTGTCGGAATACAGATATCCCCGCATGGTTTTGAACCGGGACCGCAGCCGCCGCCAACGCCGATCGTCAGGTTATTAGCAACCGATTTCACGCAACCGGTTTTCCTGGCGAGTTTTTCTATATCCTTCTTGACTCCCTTTGTCGTTGCCCAACCTTCGACAGTAACCACTCCGTCTTTGGATCTGATGTTGACGTGGCTCATTTGAACTTCGTATTTGACCTTCATTTTGGCGTAGATCGCATCAACAGTCATTGTATCGGTCGTTTTGGAACAATCAGTTTTTTGGGCGTGAGTGCCAATACTGCATATGAGCATTAGTGAAAATGCCAAAAAAGTTATTTTTACTATGGATTTACTCGTCATTGATTTTTCTCCTATTGAAAGTTGGTTAGCATTGAAAGCATGCTGTAACGCAGTTGCTTGCCAAAAAAAATCGAACTGCCGTCCGGCGACCACGCCAGACTCGAAAAATAAAGCCGTGAATCGTTATTATTAGTCACTCGTTTTGCTTCACCGCCCGCCGCAGGCATCAACCAAACATTGTCTTTTCCTTCCCGGTGGGCCGCGAAAGCGAAAGTCTTTTTATTGGGGGAGAGATGAACGTTGTAGAGATAAGCATCTTTCAGCATACTTATTTGCCGCATCTTCCCCGAGGCAATTTCTACGTTTAGCAACGAAACTTCAGTAAGCAAAGTGTTTGTACCTGAGCCTTTAATCGAAGCCAATATTAGCTCATTTCCGTTTTGCGACCATCCTATTAATCTAATAAACGAATTTTCACTCACAATCAGGTTAGTCTTTTTTGTTTCCGTATCAGTTACTCGAACGCTGTAAGTCGGACCGCCCTCAAAATTGTTTGTTTTTGTCGTGAAGGCAATTTTTTTTCCGTCAAAAGACCAAAGCGGACAGTTGATACTTAGTTTTGGATCAGTATTTTCAGTATGCTGAACGTCGATTGTGCCATCTGCATTAGCAAGCCAAATATTGTGTTGACCGCCGTTTCTAGAAGTATATGCAATTTTCGTAGAATCAGGCGACCAACTGAAATCGGCAGTTTGAAGGCGGTTATAAGGCAAAATACTATTAGTAATCGGCGAAATGCCATCCTTTGTCAATTGTTTTTGTTCGCCGCCAGGAGTAACAAGGGTTTCGATTTGGTATTTATCGCCATTAAGCCGCACAAAGGCAAGCCTTTTTCCGTCAGGCGACCATTTGGGCAAAGACCCGTTTGCGGCAAGTTCAACCGGCTGCTCGTCTATGCCTAAAGTTTTTGTCAGGATATGGCCATTGAATAGGTTATTGCCTTGGCTAAGATTTTTGATCAATTGATAAGCCAACACCTTACCATCGGGCGAAACATCCGGCCACAGTTCGGAATCTTGATCGGAAGCAACAATAAATTCTTTGTTATCCTTCAAATTTACGCCCCAAACGTCCGATTCCTCTTTTGTCGAGCCGTATAAAATTTTCGCGCCGTCCGACGATACATCAAGCACCAAACTTCCCTGCTCCGAAAAGGTAAGCTGCCGCGGTGGAGCGCCGTAAATATCCGTGATGAAAATCTGAAACGTTCCGTCGGTCAGCACACTATAAAATATTCGTTTGTTGTCAGGGT
>JAYSON010000185.1:0-5486 GCA_043722725.1 Chloracidobacterium sp. | reverse complement strand
CCGTGCTTGTCGCAGATTTCGCGCAAGGCTTTGACGACCTCGGTCGGTGCGGGCAGATAACCGCCTTCACCCTGGACGACTTCGAGGACTATGCCGGCGACCTCTTCTGGCGGCGTCGTGGTCTGAAACAGAGTCTTTTCGATCCAATCGACGGTGCCCATACAGCACGAACCGTCATCGCATTTACCCTTATTGAACGGGCAGCGAAAACAGTTTGGGTACGGAACATGGACGACATCGAGAGCCTGGCGCATAAATCCGAGCCGCTGTGCCTTTTTCGATGACGTTAAGCTCAATGCTCCCAGTGTTCTGCCGTGGAACGAGCCGAAGAACGAGATGAATTTCTGCCGCCGCGTATGGTACATCCCGAGCTTCAGAGCGGTCTCTATTGCCTCGGCGCCGCTGTTGGCGAAATGCGATTTGGTCGGGCCGTCAATCGGCACGATCTCATCCAGCTTTTTGCCGAGGGCGGGCATGTGTCGATAAAAATAGTCGGTGCCGCAAAGGTGAATGAGCGAGTTTGCCTGATCGGTGATGGCTTTAACTATCTCCGGGTGGCAATGGCCGGTCGAACAGACGGCAACGCCCGCGTTGCAGTCGAGAAAGACATTGCCGTCGGGGTCGGTGATCCAAATGCCCCGGGCGCTTTCGGCAACGAGTTTGTAATCGGGCCGCGGATAGCTCGGCGTAACGTATTTTGCGTCCTCGGCGATGATCTCACGCGAGATCGGGCCGGGAAGCTCTGTTTTAATGATCGGTCTTTGCAGTTCTGCTGTTGGTGTCATGATATTTCTCCTGATTCTGGTAAGAAACGGGCCTAGCCGCTGAAATTAGATAAAACGAGCGCGATGGAGAAATTTAGTCGCCGCCGAAAAGTTCGGCGCGTTGGAGTGCAGGACGGAGTTTTGCGATGCTGCGTTGGGTCATAGACAATGCGAGACTATATCAGAAGAATATGAAAGTTTCAAAGATTTAGTCGCCAATGGTGACGTACATTAAAGCCTGAGGAGAAATGAGCGAAGCGAGTGAATCCTCAGGAGAAAATACAAAGACGAGTGGCGACGCTGAAGGCGTCGGACAATTCTTCCGCGATGTTGCCCGCCTTTAGCGAGCAGGTTTGATTATGTCTACCGTCTTAGGGTTCCGCCAAAGGCTACACCCTTGGCTTTAATATTTGTTGCCGTTGGCGACAAGAATGTTGGTAATCATTGATTCTTCACTTTCACCGTGAAAGAATCACATCATGCAAAGCCCGAAAAAATACACTAATCACTTAATAAACGAGACTAGCCCGTATCTTTTGCAGCATGCTCATAACCCGGTGGATTGGTACCCGTGGGGTGAGGAGGCGTTTGCGAAGGCGAAGGCGGAGGACAAGCCGGTTATCGTCAGCATCGGGTATTCGGCTTGCCACTGGTGTCATGTGATGGAGCACGAATCGTTTGAGGACGAGGCGGCGGCGCGGCTGATGAATGAGAGTTTTGTCAGCATAAAAGTCGATATGGAGGAGCGGCCGGATGTCGATCAGATCTATATGACGTTCGTGCAGCTGACCACCGGGCGGGGCGGATGGCCGATGAATGTGTTCATGACGCCGGACAAACTGCCGTTTTTTGGCGGCACATATTTTCCACCGGTCTCGCGATACAACATGCCTTCGTGGCCGAAGATTTTGATGAGCATCGCTGACGCCTGGCGTGAAAAACGCGATGACCTGCTAACGTCGGCAAATGAAATTTTGGGTGAGATTCAGCGGGCCGGTACTGCGGACTTTGCACCGGCGGCGATTTCGGAAGGTATTTTGGAAAATGCATTCGCTAGCTTTGTGCGGTCGTTCGATGCGGCGAATGGCGGATTTGGCGGCGCGCCGAAGTTTCCACCCGCGATGTCGCTGGAATTTTTGCTTCGATATTGGAAGCGGACAGGAAATGAGAATGCGCTGGCGATCGTGAAACACACGGCTAAACAAATGGCGAACGGCGGAATTTACGATCAGCTTGGCGGCGGATTTCATAGATACGCCGTGGATGCGATCTGGCTGGTGCCGCATTTTGAGAAGATGCTTTATGACAACGCACAGTTGATACGGGTTTATTTGCATCTTTATCAGATCACGAAATCGGCGGGCGGAAACGCGAGTGTGAACGAGCGTGAATCCTCGGAGCCTGACGGCACACTCCCTAACGATCGCGTTTCTGCCCGTATGAGAAGCGCGGATGCAGAGTTTTATAAGCGAGTGGCGGTTGAAACGCTTGAGTATGTGAAGCGGGAGATGTTGGACGCGAGCGGCGGATTTTATTCGACGCAGGATGCGGACAGCGAAGGCGTGGAAGGGAAGTTTTTTGTTTGGACCGTGGATGAGATTGTCGAGCTTTTGGGGGCGGACGAAGCTAAGGCATTTTGTGCGTTTTATGATGTGACTGAGGCAGGGAATTTTGAGGAGTCGAATATCTTGAATGTTAAGAACCCAGTCGCTGCGGCTCCCGGTTCTGCCAGGACGGCGGACGCTGCTCCCACCACCCCGTCAGCCAAAGCGGCTGCCACTCCTCCTAAAACAGGAGGGGAGTCGGAGTGGGGACGCCTGCGACCCAGCCGGGAGAAGCTTTTTGCGGCGCGGGAGAAGCGTATTAAACCGTTTCGAGATGAGAAGGTTTTGACGGCGTGGAACGGCTTGATGCTGGCGGCATTTGCGGAGGCTGCGGCGATTTTGGGGAGTGAAGAATATTTGAAAATTGCGAAGGGAAATGCGGATTTTTTGCTGGGGAATTTGTTTGAGAAGGCGGCGCTGAAAGAAGGCACCACCCCGTCAGCGGAAGCCTCTGCCACCCCTCCTAAGACAGGAGGGGAGCCTGAGAGAACCACCCCGTCCGCCCAGAGCGGCGTCCACCCCTCCTTTGTAAGTAGGGGAGCTTTGTTGCGGACGTGGAAGGATGGGAGGGCGAAGTTGAATGGGTATATTGAGGATCATGCGAATCTTGCGGATGGGCTGATTGAGTTGTATCAGGTTTCGGGCGAAACTAAATATTTGTTGGAAGCAAAGCGTTTAGCGGATATTATGATCACGGAGTTTTGGGATGAAGAGAACGGCGGGTTCTTTTTTACTTCGAACGATCATGAAGAGTTGATCGTGCGGAACAAGGATTTTTATGATAACGCGGCACCGGCCGGGAATTCGGTGGTGGCGGATGTTTTGCTTAAATTGGCAAAGCTTTTCGGCGAAGAAAAGTATGAGCGTTTTGCGGCGGCGGTGCTTCGGCTGGTGGCTCCGCAAATCAGCCGTCATCCGCAGGGATTTGGGCGGGCGCTGTCGGCGATGGAGTTTTTTCTCGCACCCGTGAAAGAGATCGTGATCATCGGTGAAAAGGGCAACGAACTCGCGAGGCAGGTTTTCGACGAATTTCTCCCGAATAAGGTGGTTGTTTTATCGGTGGAGCCAGAAAATGACGCACAGTTATTGCCACTGCTGCGCGATCGAAAGATGATCGACGGAAAGGCGACGGCATATGTTTGCCAAGACTTTGTTTGTCGGCAGCCGGTGATTAGCGTAGAGGATTTGAGGGAGCAACTGTAGGCATCTTACAGCCGAGAACCAACCCGCCATCCTTCACTACTTTCGTAAAGCGGGGAGCTTTAAAACGGATAGCCGCAAAAAGGCACGAAAAGCACAAAATCATTTTTTTTAGCCTTTCGTATTTGCTTGCGGCTATTCCTTCTTCGTAAGAGAGAACCACCCCGTCTGGGGAGTTAAGAGATATCTGGCGGTGTAATTCCCAAAAATAAAGGCGCACTGTCCGAAGACGGTACGCCTTTAGTTTCAAAATAAAAAAGAACTCAAACTAAGGTTTCTTAACGTTTGAATTCATCATTTTGTTGTCCATCATTTTATTGGTAGACATTGAGTTCGAGTTCGACATCGAATTCGACATCTGGTTCATGGCATTTGCCATTTGGCCATTGGCGTTCGACATCTGGTTCATAGCATTTGACATCGCGCTGTTAGCGGCGTTCATTGAATTAGCAGCCATTTTGTTGGCGTTCACAGCCGTGTTGTTGCTCGCGGTGTCGCCGCAAGCCATTCCTAAAGCACTCAATGCTAAAAGTGTTGAAAGTGCAATAATTTTTCTCATGTTAAATTGATCTCCTGTCTTCTTCAAAGAATAAGTTTACTTATTTTTACGTACCGACTGTTTTTACACAGCCTTGTCCCAATCCCAAATATATTTTGGAACATTGGACAATATAAAGAGCAACGCACCTTTAGTCAACCCGAAAATTGTGAAAAAAATCATTTTTTGAAGAAATATCGTGCTTTTTTAAGAAAAATACGATATTTACGCAAAATACCCTCGTTAGACCAATATTCAATAAGTTGTTGACGAGACACGCCTCTAAACGTTATCTTCGAAAGTGCGGATTTATCGCCGCTTCACCTGGAATTTTACAGACACCAAACTCCGGCCAGATTACTTCGTATGCACAGCCTACAACAGCGCCCTACTGGACCTACACAATTTTTGTCGAGCCGAAAAGTCCATACCATTTTGGCCGCTTCCGGGCTGGCGGCGATAATATCGACCTTCCTTGCGGCAACGTCTGGCCTGGGAAACACCGCAAAATTCGTTGCGGTCGGTGGTGTTGCCGTCATATATGTGCTCGCCTGTCTGGTACCATTGTCCGTTGGCGGTCGCCGGAATTGGGGTGAACGGCACGCCGTGAAGGAAGAATTGTCCGGTCCGGAGATCGACGACATCGACAATCGTCTCATCGCGCTTGATGAGGCAAATCAGTTTTTCGGCTCTTCCCTGAACGCGGCCGACATGTTCCGGCTCGTTTCAAGCCGGGTCGGCGAGATATTCCCATTCGCGGCCAGTGCCTTGATGGTGCCTGACGAAGCGACTGACAAAATGAAGATGGCCCAATTTGAAGGCCGGAATGCAGAGGTAATGCACGATCTCGAACTTGGAATGTCGGAAGGGCTTTCGGGTAAGGCATTTGCGAGCGGTGCAATCGAGATCGATGAAGATCTAACGCTTGACAGACGATCGATCCCTGCTGAAAAGCTGAAAGGCTTTCGCTCGTCCATCGCGATACCGCTGTTGCAGAACGAGAGTATTTTCGGCGTTTTTGAGTTGTTTACCGATCATGCGGTAAAAAAAGATGAGGACACCTTCAAGCTTTTGGAGGCGATTGGCGAGCATGTGACACCGCTGTTCCGCAGCTCGATGGCGTTTGAACAGTCAATCTCGAGCGCATTGACGGATGTCTTAACCGGGCTGCCGAACGAGCGGGCGTTTTTTATGATCCTTGAGAATCAGCTTGCCGAATCGATGCGGTATCGGGACGAACGGCCGTTAACAGTCCTGGCAATCGATATCAAAGGCTTCGCCGAAGTGAATTCAAGTCTGGGACACCCGACCGGCGATCGGATGCTGGAGTTCGCCGGTGAGAGGATTAAAGAGCATTTGCGAAAGATGGACTTCCTGGCG
>JAYSON010000184.1:0-1948 GCA_043722725.1 Chloracidobacterium sp. | reverse complement strand
AAATAATTCTTCCTGCTTTGTTCATCTTATATCGGCCGCGATAGCATCTGGTTCTTTATCGAAGATAAATTCTACGTCGTTACGATCAGAATCGAAAATCAGGAATTTCAAATACCCAAAATATGATAAAATTTGCAGAAGACAAAAATGATGGATTCGCGGGTTTGCCGTGGCACGATTTGTAAGCTGAAACGACCAAGTTAAAGCAACAAAATAGTTTTCGAAATTATATCAATTGGTGTTAGTTCAAGGACTCTATGGATATCTATTTCCTCATCTTTTCGCTGTTTTTTCCCCGGATAGTCCTACTCGTCTATCTGTTTTTGTTCCCGAATCTCTACCCGGCCAACGCCGTTCCTCAATGGGGAGATATCCTTCTCGGGGTCTTTATGCCACGCATTCTAATACTTGTCTATATTTATCAAAATATGGGAGCGGAGAATGTCTGGTTTATCGCCCATCTGGTTGTCATGCTCCTGACCTATTTCGGAGGCGGACGCGAAACATCCAGACGACGCAGGCGGCGACGCGAAGCCTGACTTTGGATTTCATCACAACACTCCTCGGTTGATGCGATTTGTCTTTTCTTCGATAATCTCATAGGTTTATCTCAGAACACGTTACTTAAGGAAACCGAATATTATGAAATGGCTTGAAACATCCGACCGATTGATAAGCCGCGACGAGATCGCGGCTCTGCAGTTTCACGACGGCGGTGACGCTTCCAAAGGAGTTCTAAAAATCGTGCTAAAAAGCGGCGTCGAGATCCAACTCACAGGCAGCCGAGCAACCGAAATCTGGCAGGAATTCAAAAAGGAAGCCGTAGCATACTAATTTATATGATTGGTATGACCGGCTTTATCTTTTCCCAGGTTAGAGCGAGGAAAAATTATAAACTTCACCTGTATAAAGTCACACTTCCGAATACTGCAATCAAATAAAATTAGTTGACGATTTTGTTTCAAACACGTTAAACTCATTTGTGACGGTTTGGCAAATATTTGTCCATCTTCCATCTTTTCGCCCGCCGGCCGTTTAGCTTTCAAATCAGGAACCCGGTCGCCGCCGCTCGCGGTTCTGACAGTTCAAACACTTTCATATTATGCTGAGCAGAATTGACGATCTATTGCGCATGGCAATCAGCTTTGGTGCTTCCGACCTTCACTTGCGAGCCGGTTCCACTCCGGTAATCCGTGTGAATGGCGAATTACGGCCGCTTTCGGGCGTGACAAAATTGAATCAGGACGAAACGCTGGAAATGGCTTTCTCGATGATGTCAAATCGCCAAAAGCAACATTTTAAGGAAGTTTTTGAAGTGGATATCGGCTACGGCGTCTCGGGTTTAGGGCGTTTTCGCGTCAATATCTTTCAGCAACGGAATTCGATCGGTATCGTGGCCCGCGTGATTTCGGACAATGTCCGAAATTTTGCGGAGCTTGGTTTGCCGCCCGTCTTGCAGACAATTGCCGAAGAGAATCGCGGTCTGGTTCTCGTTACCGGAACTACCGGATCAGGAAAATCCACAACGCTTTCGGCGATCGTCGATCACATCAACGAAAAAAGAAACTGCCATATCGTAACGGTCGAGGACCCGATCGAATTCCTTCATAAGGACAAGCAGTCGTACATCACGCAGCGCGAGGTCGATGTCGATACGCGATCTTTTGCCGAGGCTCTCCGGGGAAGTTTGCGTCAGGATCCGGATGTGATCCTCGTTGGCGAAATGCGCGACCTCGAAACTATTGAGACCGCACTGGTAGCCGCCGAAACCGGCCATCTCGTTCTTTCGACGCTTCATACGCTGGATGCCCAGGAGACCTTGACCAGAATTATCTCAGCGTTTCCGTCTTATCAGCAGAAATCTATCCGAATTCAGCTTGCCGGATTGCTCAAGGCCGTGGTTTCACAGCGTTTGATGAAATCCGCCAAGGGGCAAAGCCGGGTTCCG
>JAYSON010000183.1:0-16148 GCA_043722725.1 Chloracidobacterium sp. | reverse complement strand
GTTGCGTACACCTCTTTCGGCGGATGTGAGTCAACTGATGCTAATGCGGCGATAGAATTCCTGCGCGTTCAGAAAGCCGCATCGCAGGCCACCCTTGTCGGCAAAGAGATCGGAATTTACGGTCTCGAAATGGGTTCGCTGGCGGCTCTGTCGGCAGCCTCGAAGGACGAGGCCGTCAAGGCTGTCGTGCTCGATTCGGTCCCCCAGGATTCGGATAGCCTTGTAGCTTCGGTGATCGACAAACGATTTCCATTCGTCAGTTCGGTAACGTCAAAGCTAGGTCAATGGGGAGCATATCCCTATTTTTACGAAGGCTGCTATTCGCGCGTACCGGTTTGCGATACGGCGAAGACGATGAACAACCGAAAAGCAATGCTTTTGGCCGGATTGGACGCCCCGGATTTTCAGGAATCGACATCGAAATTAGGCAAGTGTTTTCCGAGTTCCACGCACGCAGAGTCTCTTACGGCACTAAGCCCGTCGGGATTCAGTATCATTAACGCATCGATGCAGCAGTCCGAAGCGTACGATCAGCGCGTAATCGATTTTTTTAGGCAATCGCTTGGCGAGCAGCCGATGATCGCGTCGGAAACTTCACCGAATTAACTAAAACTCGCTTCGGTAAAGATCAGATATCGATCTTTTTCTTGCTGTGACCGTTTGTTTGTGCGGCTTTATGGATGCCCGCGCTTTCTTCCATCGCACCAACGGCCGACTTTAGAATTCCGTGAAGTTTTTCGAATCTCTCGATGGTAGATTCCGTTTCGAGCAATGCGTACTTAAGCTCGTTATCCAAACTAAAGGCCGCTGTCACAACAAATGACAGCCGCTCGGGATCGGATCTCTGAATTTCCGGGAACTTGCCGCGACTTCCGCTCAGATCGAACGCCGCTTTTGCGATCCGCTCAAAGAGAGCGAAGATCTCGTCCGCCGTAGGCGTAAGCACCGCTTCATCCGCATCCACGTCTTCAAAAAACTGAACTTCGGCGGTTAAATACGGCTTTCCTTGATCGACGTAGTCGAGAAGCCGATATCTGATAATACCCGCCGTCAAAATGTTGGAGCGCTCGTCGTCCATTGTCTGGACCTCGCGCACTTCGGCAACACAGCCGATCGATCCGATCTCCGGCCGGTCGGAAAAGCTATCTTTCGGCTCGAAAAATGAAATACCGAAAAGATTGCGTTCGAGTTCAATGTCCTTTAGCATTTCGCGGTATCGCGGCTCGAAAATGTGAAGAGGCAGAATCTCGTGCGGCAAAAGCACGAGCGGGAGCGGAAACAGTGCGAGCTGTTTGATCGATTCGACTTTGTCGGAGGCTTCGGACATAAAGTTCTAGTCGCGGCGAGTCTTGAGTGATGAGGCGAGAATCGAGCGAAAAAAAGCTCTATTCCGATTCACGACTCCTGACTCTAGACTAATTCGGTCGCTATAAGATCCACGATCTTTTCGGGCGGCTCGTCGCTGAGTGCCTGCCGCTTTACTCCGATGACAAGTCGCGCCATTTCTTCGGGCCGGTTCTTGAAGCGGTTGTCGCGAACTATGAGGTCTTCGATGACACGGCGTTCAAGAGTTTCGCGACTCGCGTCTTCTTCAACGTCTTCGGCGACGGCATATTCAACCGGCGATGAGTGGTTTTTGATGCGGACATGCAAGGCTCCCGTCAATTTTTGCGTTTCGTCGCGGATCTTCGGCATTTCGAGCAAGGAATTCGGGATGCCGAGCCTTCCCGCCAAAGTTATCTCGATGATCGGAGACGGCTGGCCTTCTTCGGCTGGACGAGCCTCATTTTTTACTTTCGCCAAAACGCCTTCCGTAATCTCCTTTGCGTCGGAGTAATTGTCAACATCGAACCGCAATCTTTGAAACGGCCGCTGGCGATAATCCTGAATATGCCGGGCTGAAATCTGATTGTCCTCATCAACGTCAACCACAAAAACTCCTCGCGTCTCTCGAAACTCACTGATATTCGTAACTTCGATAGAGCCCGGATTGAATGCCCAGTTTTCGATCTCGTAATGCATGTGCGTGTGGCCGAGCCCGACGTATTCGGTGACAGACTTTAATTCCTTCAGAGCCGAGACGGACAGAGCGGGAATCGGATGGGTTTGATGGCCTTCCACATCGGTGTGGAGCATCAGGATATGAAAAGCTCCTTCGCGTCGATTTTCCCCGATAGCTTCGGTGAGCATCGGTATTGCCCAGTTTGCCGAGGCTCCGTACCATTGCGAACCGAAGATCCTTGCACGGCCGATGTCGATATAACCTCCGCTTCCTTCCGCCCATTGTTGATAGCTCATTTTACCTTCGAGATTCGTCGGTTCGAGCAGATAAAGAAGGTTCCAGTTAGCCAATGAGCGAAGCCAGCTATAATCGCTATCGGAGTGCTTTTGGTCGTGATTTCCTTCGATCGCAACAACCGGAATTCCGGCATCCTTTAGCAACTGCAACCCGGCAACCGCATAGTTCATCGTCTCCGGCGGGACGCTTCGTTTATGAAAAAAATCCCCGCACATGATGACGAAATCGACCTTTTCGCCGATCGCATATTTTTTTAGAACATCAATCCACGCATCGAAGAAATCACGCGGGCTCTCGGCCAACTGGTATCGCGTGCAGCCGAGATGCACATCCGAAATATGCAGAAACTTCATAATTTTATTTTACCACAGAGACAGAGAGGCACAGAGAAAGGGAAGTGATCACTTCTCCGTGCCTCTGTGTCTCTGTGGTAAATTAAGTTAATGGAAAAAGTAATTTTGATCACCGGAGCGTCGAGCGGCATCGGCAAAGAAACGGCAAAACTGTTTCAGGCAAAAAATTGGAAGGTTGCCGCGACAATGCGCGTCCCGGAAGAGGCTGAAGATCTGAAAAAGATCGTCGATCTCGAATGTATCAGGCTGGATGTGACCGAACCTGATTCGATCCGATCCGCCATCGAGAGCACATTGGAAGTATTCGGTCGGATCGATGTCGTCGTTAACAATGCCGGATACGGACTGTTTGGGCCGTTCGAAGCGGCAACGTCTGAACAGATCGAACGGCAATTCGAAACGAACGTGCTTGGCTTAATGAATGTTTGCCGCGAGATCCTTCCGTATTTTCGCGAGCGAAAGAAAGGGATGATCGTCAACATCGCCTCGGTCGGCGGACGGCTCACGTTTCCATTTTACAGCCTCTATCACGCGACAAAATGGGCGGTCGAGGGCTTTTCGGAATCGCTGCAATACGAGGTCGAACAATTCAATATTCGCATTAAGATTATCGAACCGGGCCCGATAAAGACGGATTTCTACGATCGTTCCGAGGAAAAGGCTCGTAAAGATGGCCTGACCGCATATGACCATATGTTGGAAAAAGCGAGCCTGAATATGCGGAAGGCCGCAGCCGAAGCACCGGATGGAAGGGTCGTTGCGGAGACCATTTATGATGCTGTCACGGACGGCTCGAAGAAGATTAGATACAGCGTCAACACTAAAGGAATTCTGGCCGCACGGAAGGTTTTGCCCGACAGCCTGTTTTTCGCGTTGATCCGAAAAGCAATTTTAAAATAGCAATATTTGGAAAAAGGTGAGATGATAACTGCTTAGTTCTTAATTATCCAATTTAATCTTACAATTTCCCCCGATTAAATGAGCTTGAGTTAGACTGCTTCCTTTTCCTTTATTTAGAGGACGATGAAAATTTTACTTTATAATCCTGATAATGGCATAACGCGCAATTTTATGCCGCATTTGTGGATGTTCCTGCTTCAGGCTCTGACCCCAAAGGAGCACGAAGTGATCCTGATAGACGGAAACGCCAAGGCCATGAGTCGAGAACAGCTTGTGCGGTTTTGTAAGGATGAAAATATTGGACTTGTCGGTATCGGAGCTATGACGCGAATGGTCGCGCGGGCCTATCGCGTTGCGGATGCGTTACGTGAAGCCGGAATTCCGGTGGTGATGGGCGGCCCTCACGTCACCGAATGTCCGGACGAAGCCTTGGGGCGCGACGGCGGTCCGCGGCACGCCGATGCCGTTGCATTGGGCGAAGCCGATGAAACCTGGCATTTGATTGTCAACGATGCCGCCGACGGCACGCTAAAAGAGACCTATCAGCCGGAAATCGACCCGAAGGGCAACGACAAAAAGCCGAATCTGCAGCCGTATCCGCACATTCCCTGGGAAACACTTGATCTCGAACAATTCAGTCTGGTGCCTAAATTCCTGCAACCGGTAATGTCAAAGCTCGGAGCCGGATGGGGCAAGTTTTTCGTCGTGCCTATTGAAACCGGCCGCGGATGTCCGTACGGCTGCGAATTCTGCACCGTAACCGGATTTTTCGGTGATTCCATACGTTTTCGCTCGAACGAGAGCGTGGTCGAAGAACTGCTTAGGCTTAAGGCCCGTGCCAAAGCGGAAAAAGGCCAGATCGCCGTATTCTTTATTGACGATAATCTCGCGATCAATAAGAAGCGGCTGAAATCGCTGCTCCGCGATATGATCGCCGCTGGGGCGACGCTCCCTTGGGTTGCGCAGATCAGCGCGAATCTTCTTGGGGATGACGAGCTTGTCGACCTGATCGCCGAAGCCGGCGGTAAATGGGTGTTCATCGGCATGGAATCGATCGACCCGGCAAACATGGCCGATGTTAACAAACAGTTTTCAAAGCCCTCGGATTACAAAGCCGTGCTCGACGGCCTTGCCCGACGGAATATTTTTGCGATCACATCATTCATTTTCGGAATGGACAATGATACGGTTGGCGTAGCGAAACGTACAGTTGACGAGATCGACAGCTGGGCCCCCGGACTTCCGGTATTTGGCCAGTTGACACCGTTTCCCTCAACGCCGCTTTATACAAGATTACAAAAAGCGGGACGGCTCCACCGGCCGAAACACTGGCTAGAATTTGCTCCGTTCGTCATGGCTCACAACCCGCTGAAAATGACAATCGAGGACGCAAAGGTCGAAACCTTCGATGCGTGGTCGGCTTCGTACAGCCCAGAGCGAAATGCCGAGGCAATCGAAATGATCAAACACGCACCGATCGAGACCCGCATCGGGCATCTGGTCGCACGCCTTTTCTTCCGCGGCATTTACTTTCCGCAGATGAGTAAAATGGCGTGGATCAAACTGCTGTATTCGAATCGTAAACCCATATTGAGCCTTTCGAAAGAAGGCTTGAAAACGTGGCGAAACGCCCGCAAACGGCGCAAGAAGGTTGCGCAGGAAGCCGTGCCGACGGTTTGACCATACCCGCAATTTAATAGAAAAAGCCGATTCGAAAAAGCGGCTTTTTTTATTATTCAAATCTCTTTATCCCTTTCGAAAATTTGTTGATTTCCGAAACTGCTTTAACATCACATCAAATTTCAGACAGCGGTCTTGATTTTAAGCCTGCCAAATTCTTGCAGTAAAGGTTTCAGGTTTTCTGCCGCCGATTCGTGTGCTGCTCCGTTCGAAGCCAGAATTCCGTTTAGATTCTGCACATCTCCAAGATCATAGCGAATCGCGTTGCCGAAAAGATCGGTTAGTTTTCCGCCCGCTTCTTCCAGAATCACCTGCGGGCCGCAGGTATCCCAGAATTTGGTCCGGTGTGAAAGATGAATGTATAGGTCACACGTCTGCTCGGCGATCATGCCGACCTTTACGCCGACCGAGCCTCGCCCGATCTCCTTCCTCAAACCAAGTTCCCTCACGATCCGCGAAATCTTCGGGCTCCGGTGATCGCGCGAAACGGCGAGGTCCATCTCAGCAAAATCCGTCTTGGGGGAAACATGCAGTATCTTCGCCGGACCGCCGTTCCCGGTTACAAACGAACCGCCGCCCCGCACGGCAGAGTACAAAATATCTGCTGCCGGCAGATAAACGACGCCGAGAATTGCGACACCGTTTTCCGCGAGACCGATCTGAACCGCAAAATCTCCGTCCTTCTTGATAAAGCCAGTTGTCCCGTCTATCGGGTCGATGATCCACACTCGATCACTCGAAAGACGGCCTTCGAGTTCGTCAGTTTCTTCCTCGGAAAGAATGGCGTCTTCGGGAAAGATCTCGGCGAGACCTTCAACTATGATGCGGCTCGCTTCGCGGTCGGCGGCGGTCACCGGTTCCGCAAAATTGTCGATGCCAAATTTTTGTTCTGCAATGATCTCGAGGGCGTAATATTTCCTGATCGCTTCGCCCGCCGTACGGGCCAACGCGATCGCGGCTTCCAATTCTTGCTCTAACATTATTTAGAATTTACCATTACAGGAGGGTTATTGCGACAGTAAAGAGAAGTAGTGTTGGCTTTGATCGCGTGGCGATCCATTGATTTTCGCCGTCGGTTTAAACTCACGGCCAAAATCATAATGTCTCTATATGACACGAGGAAAGGTTAAAGATACGCACTAAGATTTGTCAGCGAGTTCGGAAATTCCGCACCGCGGGCAGACGAGCGTGCGGTGTGCGGGATCGGCCCATTTTGCCAGGGCAAGGTTCGACATCACGGGCTGCTTGCTTTCGCCTTCGCCCTCACGCATGATGCGCGATTGTTTTTCCGGGGAACTGGACGCCTGTGCGAGGTCCCGCTCGCAGTGTTTGCAGATCCACCCGAAGCCGTCGTTATAAAAATCGTTGAGTTCACGCATAAGAAAAAAGCAGCAAGCTTTCACCTGCTGCTTTTATTCGATGGCTATTGGATCCGCCTGCTATCCGGGCGCGTCGGCTGTGAGGTCGCCCCGGCCAACTTCACCGGTACGGTCCGATTCTTTCCGTCACGGAACACTTCGACCTGAACAGTATCGCCTATCTGTTTCTTGTCCAGATATCGATAAAGATCATCAAGATCGCCGATCGCCATGCCGTCGATCGAAGTAATAACGTCGCCGAGGACAAGATCGCCGTCTGCACCGCGTGAAAGGCCCCGCAACCCAGACGCATAGGCCGGTCCGCCGTTGGCTACGGTGTAGAGAAGCAGGCCTTTCTGAATAGGCAACTGGATACCGCGGTCGGCCAGACTCCCGATGCCGACCCCGTCGATGCCAATTTTTGGCCGCCGTACAGAACCAAATTGCAGGATCTGCGGCACAACCCGTTTGGCGGTGTTAATCGGAACGGCAAAGCCAACGCCGACCGAACCGCCCGCCGGCGATAGAATCTGCGAGTTTATCCCGATCATTCTGCCGAATTTATCAAGCAGCGGCCCGCCTGAATTTCCCGGATTGATCGAAGCATCTGTCTGGATCGCGGCGTCGATCGGCCGGTCGTTCCGAGCACGTATCGGACGCTGAAGGCCTGAGATTACACCTGTCGTAAGCGTACGGTCAAGACCGAACGGGTTGCCGATGGCCAACACCTTTTGTCCGACGGTTAGCTTGTCAGAGTCACCGAACGGGACCACCGTCAAGCCCGGCGGAGGCTGGATCTTGATAACCGCGAGATCCGTGTCAGGGTCTCCGCCGACTAGTGTTGCCGGATAAACTTTGTCGCCGCCGAATGTGACCGTCAGTTTTTGGGCACCCTCTATCACATGGTAATTAGTTAGAATATGCCCATTGGTATCGATAACCGAGCCCGAACCGTTGCCCTTGCCTTCCTGAACCGAACCCCAAACGTCCTGCATGTAAGACGTAGTATTGATGAATGCAACACCCGGAGCCATTGCCTTATATACTTCGATATTATTCTGTTCTTCCGTAACGGCGGACGGATCGGAAATCCCCTGCGGCGCCGCTTCCGCGAAGGATAAACTTGAACCGTCATGCCGCTGCCAATAATTTGATACAGCATAAAGAAGAGCGGTCGCGCCAACCGCGATCAGGGCCGTCGAAAAGGCCAATAAAAGTATCTGTCGTGCAGTGAATTGATAAACCGATTTGGTTGTCATTATATTATTCCTCAAATCTATTTGTAGCATTGGATATGATGCCATTAATTTGAACCCGCGTTGCGTAAACAATTACGAAAAAAAATGGCCTCTTGTTTCGTTATAAAAACAAGAGGCCGGTAAATGCGAAAGGAAACAGCTAGATAAAGGAGGCGAAAACCGTTTTCGTCCAGTAAGCAAAGTCCTGGATCGGGGTCGACGAGATCAACCCGAACGCCGACAGCCCCGTAAAGATATGCACTCCCATCAGGCTGATATAAACCGCCAACGCAACCGTCAAACCGTATTGAGCGAGTTTCAGGTTGCCCCAGCGCAATAAAACTAAAGCAGCAATGCCGCCGATCACAATCTTCGCACCCAAGAACGTGAAATCACCTATTTCCAGAAGCCTAGCCATCAGCTGATTGCCCTCGGTGGCGACTCCGCTGCGGACCCAAACGATCGTTAATAGTGCATCGAGAAGGTTTAGACCGAAGAGAAGGGTTGTTCCACGAAAAAGCTGCATAAGCGATTCTCTGCAAAAACTTGTTGAACACGCTCCTAAAATAACTTTACCCCCAGGTGTATGAGCCGGGGGTAAGGCCAGGAGTAAAAATGAAATTTCGTTAACGATTACAGTATACACGCAATAGATCGAAGTTTCAAAAAAAAGTAAAGATCGTATACTGCAACGATTTGTCCGATAGTGATAACCTATCATGTAGATATTCGGCTTGAGCTCCTGAATAAAGACAACTTCGTTACCGGTGTGTGCGTCGAATGCCCGGTCTGAATTTTGTGTTCCGGATCAATTCTTGATTTGTGAAAGGTAGGAGAAAAAGTATGAAAAATCTAAGTAAACTTGCGGTTATTGTGGCGTTCATGTCGGCAGTTATGTTTGCCGGCGCATTTGATATTTCGGCACAGGCCAGAAAGAGGCCGGTGATCAAGAAAAAGGTGACGATGGTTCGTAAACCGGTTGTCGCAAGGCTCTACACGGTTTCCAGCGGAAAAAAAATCCGTGTACGAATGAATGAAACCATCAACTCTAAAACGGCAAAAGTCGGCGACCGCTTCAGGGTGACGGTTCGCGAACCCGTGTATTCCGGCACGGGCGTCGTTGTTATTCCCGAAGGCAGCGAACTGGTCGGCCGAGTGGATTCGGTGAAGCCTGCTCAAAACGGCGGAAAGCCAGGTTCAATTGACGTCAGTTTCGTACAGGTGGAATTGCCGAACGGATCCAAGCGTGCGATCAACGGCTCACTCACGGAACTCGTCAGCGATGACGCAAAAAGTGATTCTGAGGGAACGGCGAGCGGCGATAAGATGAGGCATCGCAAACTGATCTTCATCGGCGGCGGCGGTGCCGGTGGTGCCATTCTCGGTGCGGCGATCGGCGGAGGTAAAGGAGCTTTGATCGGAGGCCTTCTCGGAGCTGGTGGTGGTTTCTTGGGTGAACGATACACCAAGGGCGAGGAAGCCGAAGTGAAGTCGGGTACCGAATTCGGCGTTTATCTCAATCAATCAGTTTCGCTGCCGAAGTTCGTGGAAATAAATCCATAATGATTGACTAGAGCATCTTTGTTTCGCTCGTTCGAAAGTAAAGCCGGGCAAGATCATCGATCTTCCCGGCTTTTCCTGGTGATAAATCCTTCTACGAGCAAAAATTATTTAAGAGCCATTTCTCCCGACCGATCCGTTCCGATAGATTTTAGGTGAGTTACGATCTTTTGTATAAGCCATTCGGGTGTCGAGGCTCCAGCCGTCACGCCGACGCGTTCTACCCCGACAAGGTCGTTCCGATCGATTTCGTCTTCGGTTTCGACCAAAAAGCTCTTCTCACATTGCTCTTTACAGACGCCGAGGAGCTTTACGCTGTTTGACGAATGTCGGCCGCCGATAATGTAGAACGCATCAACCATTCCGGCCAATGCACGAGCGGATTCCTGCCGGTCTTTGGTTGCGGAGCAGATCGTATTTATGATCTGGACGTCATCATCGGTTTTCGATCTCACCGCCTCCGCCGTTTCAAAGAATGTCTTTACCTTGATCGTAGTCTGTGAAACGACGAGTGGATTTCGGAGCCGCGGAAGAGCGTCAACCTCACTTTCATCACGAACAATAAAAGCATGGTTCGGCGCATAACCTTTGACGCCGATCATTTCCGGATGATCGGGGCTGCCAACAATTATCACATGCCGGTCCTGTTCAGCCGCTCGTGCCGCGAGCTTCTGCACACGTGTAACGAACGGGCACGTCGCATCGACGACCTTCGACGCTTTTTCCTCTAATTCCTTCTGCACCTGCGGAGTCACGCCGTGAGCGCGAATGACGGCGGTTTCGCCGCGTTTTATCTGAACAGGCTCGCTGATCGTCGTCACGCCAAACTTGCCGAGCCGCTGCATTTCCTGCTCGTTATGGATCAGCGGGCCGAGACTTCGAACAGTGTCGCCCTCGCCCAATGCTTCTTCGACCATCTCGACCGCCCGCTCGACGCCGAAACAGAAACCGTATTCATCTGCCAATAAAACTTGCATTTATATTAGGTTATGCCCTATTTTCTTAACACTTATATAAAACTCGATATCACAACCTATCTTAATTTTACCAAATGCACCGTCTAAACGAAACCTCAATATTTATCCGCCGCTTTCTAAGCGACGATTATTTTTTGATTCTTCTTGCGAAATTTGTCGCAGCGTTCGCCGATTACGCGGCTATCGAATCGGCTCACGAAGAATGATCTCGGCTGTTGTTCGTGCGATGTCCGCGGCCGCTGGGTTTGATTTCTTCAGGTGTGCGATCTGCATCAAAGCTTCGCCCGTTCTCGCCAAAAGCCGGAAAAGATCGCCCTCCTCGGCTTTGGTACGTTTAACGAGGTCGTCCCAGGCCATTCCTCCGGTCCAACGCTCGGCCGCTGCAGCTGCGGACAGGTTGATCTCTTCAGAAGGTTCTATCCCGAACTTCGATTCGATATTTGAAACGTCGTAAATGATATCTTCAAAATCGTTAACTACATCGAGCAGTTCGTTTGAAAGATAGAGATCGCCATAGTTACGGTCCGAATCCGCCGCGAGAGCCGCCATCAAACCGGCCAGCGTTTTCGGCGAAAGGTCATTCAAAATGCCGCGCCGAAGTGCTTCGCCGACGAGCAGCGTACGGTCAACCCGCACATCCGCTAGCCATTTGCCGCTTTCCGTCACCTGCTCCCCGCGAAAATCGACATAGCCGAAATGGTCCAGAATCTTCGCCCGCCGCTCAAAGGGCAGCCAGATCTCGCTATATAGAAATTCGATATCGCGTAGCTGTTTTTCGAGGGCCGATGCATCTTTGCAGGCGTTCCATAATAATTCTGAGCGAACTTTGATCGCCTTTTCCGAATCGGACGGCCGTTTCTTTGAAATATTTTCCATCAACGACCCGATAAGTTCGGCCGCCTCGTCCGAATCATTTCGCTTTGCGGACAATTTTGGTTCTTCGACCGGCGGATTTTTTCCCTCTATCGTCTCGAAGAACGCCCGTTCGATGCCCTTATCCTTCATCGGATAGACGTTTGCGAAAATTCGGCTGACGCGTTCGAGAGCGATCGCCGCACCCTGTCCGTCATCGCGCATCGCGGTGACTTTTTCGCCATGGACGTTGATTACTACAAACAGGCGTTTTCCGCTTCTCCCTTGTGAAATTACGCGGCCCGCCAACACGTTATCCTCAAGCCAGTCATGCCGAAGTTCTGCACGACTCGACGGGATCACTTCCTGAAGCCGGTCGCGGGCACTGGTCAAACGCTCAAAGCCGCGAACATCGTCGACCGTTATTCCAAACTTATTTCCTGCGATTTTCTCTTCAAGATTCCGAAGCTTAGCGGCAGATTCAGTTTTTAACTGCTCGATCTGCCTTGCAACCTTCTGAAATGCAAAACTCTTTTGTGCGATGTCTCGAACCTGTTCGAAATTTTTGAAGGCATCGAGCAAATTCAGAAGACTTGTGTAGGTAGAGCGAAATTGGCTTTCCAGGGGATCGGGTGGAGCTTTCAGAAGTTCGGCGATCTTTTTCGGGTTTTGGAATTGGCCCGGGGCAAGGATCACAAATCCGACATTGTCCTTTCCGCGACGTCCTGCGCGGCCTGTCATCTGCTGCAATTCGCTTGCCCGTAAAGCGCGCCAACCGTCGTTTCCGCGCGTGTCGGCGTTACTGACGACGACTGTCCGAGCGGGGAAATCGACACCGGCCGCGACCGTAGATGTCGCGAAGATCGCATTCAGCAAACCGCCCGACATCATCTTCTCGATCAATAGCTTCCAAGGCGGAATATGGCCAGCATGGTGTGACGCGACGCCGGAATTTAGCAATATCCGCACGTGTTTGTGCTGGTTGATCTCCGGGTTTTCGATGATAAATTTCTCAAATATTGCTACCCGCTGCTTTTGTTTCTCGGTATCGGTTTTCTGCGACTTGTCATTCGACACTTCCAGAGCGGCTTCGTCACATTTGCGCCGCGTCGGCATAAAGATTATCGCCGGAAGCAGATTGTAGCCGCGCAAGGTCGATAAAAGCTTATGCGGCGGGATTTCAGGCGGGCGTGGATTCATTGATATGAGTATAGCTTACCAAGTCAGAACCGGGAGCGGTAGCGACGTGATTCCTTCGCCGCTACCGTCCGATCCTCTTGAATTGGTATGATTTGAAAACAATGAAGAAATGGCTTCTTAGGATATCGACGATCTACAAAGAACGTTTCAATATAGTCTAAGCAACTCAAATCGGGCATCTGCCGCGTACTTCTTTCACTCGACAATTATTGTTCCACGTGTTCCACTGTTCCACGGTGGAACACCGGAACGCTGCAAAAAGGAGAAATTATGAGACCAATCGACCGTCGTCAATTCATCGAGATAACTGCTTTGGCAGGTGCAGGACTTATGGCGGCTGGAACCGTTGCCGAGGCCAAAGCGGCCGTGAAGGATTTTGACCTGGCTGAAAAGACGATCGCGGAACTTCAGGCCGAAATGAAAAGCGGCGAGCTTTCCTCGGCCGAAATTACCCGCAAATATTTGCAGCGAATCAAAGACGCCGATAAACAGACGAACGCGATCATTGAAGTAAATCCCGATGCCGTGCAAATTGCCGAACGCCTCGACAAAGAACGCAAAAACGGCAACGTTCGTGGCCCGCTGCACGGAATTCCGGTTGTTCTGAAAGACAATATCGACACGGCCGACCGAATGAAAACCACGGCCGGAAGCCTCGCGTTGATTGACGCACCAGTGCCCGCGCGCGATGCATTTCTGGTTGCGCAGCTTCGAAACGCGGGCGCCGTAATCCTCGCCAAAACAAACCTCAGCGAATGGGCAAATTTCCGTTCGTCAAACTCGACGAGCGGCTGGTCGGGCCGAGGCGGACAAACGCGAAATCCGTACATTCTGGATCGCAATCCGTGTGGTTCGTCCTCTGGGACCGGTGCTGCGGTTGCGGCAAATCTCAGTGCCGTCGGCATCGGCACGGAAACCGATGGCTCGATCGTCTGTCCGGCGTCGATCTGTGGACTTGTCGGTATCAAGCCAACGGTTGGGCTTATTTCGCGGTCGGGCGTGATCCCGATCTCGCACACACAGGACACCGCAGGGCCAATGACGCGGACAGTCGCCGACGCCGCGATAATGCTTTCAGTATTGACCGCCGTCGACCCGCGCGATTCGGCCACAACGTTAAACAAGACGAAGGCTCGTACAGATTACGAAACATTTCTCAAGATCGACGGATTAAAGGGCGCCAAGATCGGGGTTGCAAGAGACTTTTGGGGAAAGAGCGCGGTTGTTGATAAGCTGACAAACGAGGCCCTCGATGCGATGAAACAGGCCGGTGCGTCACTCATTGACATAAAGTTTCCGGCGCTCGCAAAATTCGGCGATGCCGAGTATGAAGTGCTTCAGTACGAATTCAAAGACGGCCTCGAGAAATATCTTCGCGAGCGTAATGCCCAGCATAAAACTCTTGCCGATCTGATCCAGTTTAACGAAGACAACGCTGCACGCGAGATGCCGTATTTCAAACAGGAAATCTTCGAATCGTCGGCAAAAAAAGGCCCTTTGACGACGCGGGCGTATCTGCTTGCGCTCAAAAAATGTCAACAATTGACACAAAAGCAGGGAATCGATACCGTGATGGACAAGAACGGCCTCGATGCCATTGTAGCCCCATCGAATGCCCCGACGTGGATGATCGATTGGGTAAACGGCGATTGCGGAAGCAATTATGTGTCGAGCTCGTCCCTCGCCGCAGTCGCAGGATATCCGAGCATTACGGTTCCGGCCGGGTTTATCCGCGAGCTGCCGATTGGGATCTCTTTCTTCGGCCGTGCCTATTCTGAACACACCTTGATAAAGATCGCTTACGCGTTCGAGCAGGCCACAAAAGCCCGCAGGTTGCCAAAGTTTTTGCCGACCGCCGGCTAAACAAAAAGATGCCCCGCGCAAAAACTCGGGGCATCGGTCGATCATTTTAATCGGCTAATCTTAGTAAGCGCCTTTGCTGCCGGCTTGGCCGGAGCCTTTAAAGCCGCCGCCATCGCTGCTATAACCGCCACCACCGCCGTAGCCACCGCGATCGCCGCCGCCATAACCGCCGCGATCTCCGCCACCGCCGTAGCCACCGCGTCCGCCACCGCCGCCTCCGCTGCGATTTTCCTGCGGTTTAGCCTCGTTGACTTTCAACTCGCGACCGTCGATCTCTTTACCGTGAAGCGTGGCGATCGCTTTTTGGCCTTCTTCTTTTGAAGACATTTCCACGAATCCGAAACCGCGCGAGCGGCCCGTTTCGCGGTCCTGAATGATATTGGTTGACTGGACAGTTCCGACTTCGCTAAAGAGAGTGCTAAGATCCTGATCCGATGTGTTGAAGGAAAGATTTCCTACGTAAAGTTTCATTGACATAATAATTTTCTACCTTTTCCCTTTTCGGGAATTCTAAAGAAGTGTTCGAATCGGTTGATCTTCGGAGAAAGACTTTCTGCTGCGAAGTTTCGGAATTCGGAAACTCAAAAATTCAAGAGCTACTTCTAATTACCTAGTGACTGCCTGCTCTCAAACCAATCCAGAAACTGCCTTTGACGAGCGTATCACCGCTGATACGAGAGAAGGAATATGGCACTATGATGCACTTTTTTTCGAAAAATGACAATTTACTTTGCTAGATTGTTTGAAAGGCGATTATAGGGGTCGAATTGATGAGCGGGATTTAGGGCTGGCGACCGTCGATTGACTTTGTGAACCAACGGCGTGATAATCTGCGGTTTGTAACTTGTTCTTTTTTAATACAAAGCGTTTGAGGTGCCGCTTTTTCAAGAAGCGGCTGTAAATAGGGTAAGCCGAGTGAAATTCTCGCACGATCGCGTCACTGTGAACCGATTGCGGAATGCAGATTGCGGAATGTGGATTTAAGACAAATCCAAAAACCGCCAATCCAAAATCCAAAATCGAGTAAGTCAGAACACCTGCCTTAAATGTTTCTTTTGCCGGTTCGATGTTTCGCGTCAAAACATTCGAGGCAGACATGGTATTTTTGGTGCCCTGTTTTTCTTGTCTATGTTTTTAGATACGAAGAATAGGGCATTTTGTCTTTGAAACTTAGTAAAATCCAACCCGCGATATTTTTGATGGCCGTGGCGATAGTGTTCGCGGCGCTCGATTTCGGCTGCTACAGGCATGCTCCACCGCCCGCGGTTGAAATCAAAATGCGGTCCGTACGCGACGATCTAGGCCGCACGATTCAGATTCCAGAAAAGGTTGAACGTGTCGTTTCTCTTGCACCGAGCCTGACCGAGATGATTTTTGCCGTCGGGGCCGGAGACAAGCTGGTCGGCGTGACAACGTTCTGCAACTATCCGCCGGAAGCCGAGCAAATACAAAAGGTTAGCGATACCCAGACGCCCAACATCGAGAACATAATTGCTCTCAAACCAGAGGTGGTATTTGTTTCGACGGCATCGCAGCTTGAGACATTCACGAAGACGCTTGAATCTCAAAACATCGCCGTTTTCGTCACGGGGCCGAATGGTCTCGAGAACATTTATAAGAGCATCGCAACGGTCGGCGACATTCTAGGGACGAGCGAACGTGCTGATGAGGTCGTAAAAGAAATGAGGAAACGCGTCGCACGGGTCGAGGAACTAACACGCGGCGCGAAGCGTCCGAAGGTCTTCGTGCAGATCGATAAAAATTCGCTGTATACGGTCGGCAAAGATTCGTTTATTACGGATATTATAGCCCGTGCGGGCGGCGTTTCGGCCACTGCCGATCTTCCGACCGCTTATCCGAAATTAAGC
>JAYSON010000182.1:0-4001 GCA_043722725.1 Chloracidobacterium sp. | reverse complement strand
CCGAATTGTAACACTTATCTCATAGGCCGCGGAAAACTTACCGGACTTTTGTTGCCGTTCCTGTCGATCGCGCGAACACCAAAAAAGTAGTTATCCTTTGAACGTTCTTTTGCAAGAAAATTGCCAACATTTCCGACAAAAAACGAATTAGTCCATTCAGGCGAGGTTGTTTCGCGCCAAACGATCTCGTAACCAGCAATGTCCATGTCGGTGTTGGCATCCCATTTCAGCTCGGTATCGTTGGTCAAACGAGTAGTGACAACGCCTACATTCTTTGGTTTTGCCGGGGCGTTTGCAAGGCTCGCCAGGCTGATGAGATTTATCCGGGCTACATTTGCAGCGTATTCAAAATCGACAAATTCAGGTGTGTCGCCATAGAAAATTCCATTTTCTGTACGAACGTTCTGATGCTGGTGCGTATAATCTTCGTCAACTTCTGTTATGCGAACCGCTGTAAATCCCCGTTCGAGAAAGGGAATATGATCGCCACCGCGGCCGTAGCGGTCACGCCGGTAGATCATCCAGACTTTGAAGTTTTTCAAATACTTATTCGATTGCTCTTTAATGTATCTGGCAAGCTGCCGCGAGTCCGAGTCGTTCTCGCCGCCGACGCTCCGGCGCGTGTTTGCCTGCGGTTCTGTTTCGTTCGACGGAACACCTTCGGAGAATACGCGTACGCGATTTCTATTCGACGAACTCTTTTTCGTCGTGACGCCGCCGATGATGTCGTTGGTGAACATTCCCTCAATGTCCATCGCCTTTTGCTTCGCTTGCTCGGCAAAATACGTGGCTCCGAGCAATCCCTGCTCCTCACCGGGAACAGCCATAAACACGATCGTCGCGTCGAATTTACGCTTTGACATTACGCGTGCAAGCTCGAGCACGGCCGCCGTGCCCGACGCATCGTCGTTGGCCCCGGGAGCGTCGCATTTTGCGTCCGTTGGCGATGTACACATCGAATCGTAATGTCCGGAAACTACGTAAATACGGGTGGGATTGGTAGAGCCTTTTAAAGTGGCGATGACATTGGTTAAATTTGTGGGCTCGGGAACGCGGCCTGCTTTTGGCTGCAAAAACGGCTGCTTTTCTACCGTCAGGCAACTATCGCAAGCTGCGCTGATCTTTTGAAACTCGCCAAAGATCCAATCGCGTGCGGCGCCGATGCCCCGCGTTGGATTGTCCTGCTCCGAAAGCGTATTTCTAGTACCGAATGAAACGAGCTTTCGTATCGTAGTCTCGATGTTTTTGGCCGAAACTTCTCTGATCATTTTAGCGATCTCAAGATTGGGTTTTTCCTTCGATTTTTGGGCGAAAGTGCCATCAACGGTGAGGCTGAAACAAAGCAAAAATAAAAGGACGATTTTTATATTCATCTTCTTTATATAGGTGCGGCATATCCCGACCAAAAGTCTTTTTATTAGGTTGTCACGACGGCTAAACGCACATTCTTGTATATATCCAAAGTAAAAGTTTAACGTAACGCCTAAAGACATCGCTGAAGTCGCGGCGTGACATCCCGCTTCAATTCAAAATTGCCAATAACTTCCTTGGTTTTGATCAGTGTAACCGAAAGCATCATAGTCTTGCCGAGAATTTTGCCCTCAAAGCGGACAGGTTGGCGTTCCGGTTTGTCGTCAACTCTAATAGGGCCGGGACGCTGCCTATTGTGGACGCCGTCCGCGGCGAAATTTCCGCGTGCATCCACTTTCAGCCGCCCAACTATTTCGCCACTGGCGCATGCGTATTCCACTATTACTTTTTTCTGCTCCACGCTTATGCGAATCCCGCTTCCGCCCCAAACACTAATCGGCACTAACTTTGTTTGTATCATCGTTCTTCCTACGCGTTTATTTCTAATTTGCTTTTGCGATCGCTGGTAATGAGGTTTATTCGATCCGGCAGTGTCGGTTGGGAATCCAAAACAATCGATCGACTGCAATCCGAGCCAGGCAAACAAAAGAAAACCCGTCATTTTTGTAAAATCTTTCACCGAATAGTGTCCCGCGTTCCTCTAAAATACGTGTCTATTTGTCATATTAATACGCTTGTGGCATAAACGTATTGTACGCTTATCTTGGAATTTGTAGTCTGGAATACAAACAAGTAAGCGATCGTGCCTGTATTATTCTAAAAATCTTTCTCACCTTAACCAAAATTTAGACGCTCGCTGTCCGAGAGACTGGAAATTTGAATCGGAGAGCTGAAGCCAAAGACTGGAGGAATGTCAGATGCCCTGGAAGTATAGTTTATCGTTCGTAGCGTTATTAGGATCAAAGCTGAAAGCTCATCGGAGCCTTTTTTTGTGTTTAGTTGTTTTGGGATTGATAACGGCGGTCATTGCGCTGCCTTATCAATTTGGTACGAAGGCAGCCGGGGAAAGGGGTAAGGGGCTCATCACCAAGACTAAAAGTACTGATCCCAGCTTACCAAATTATGATATTCGCACAGCAAAGGGCGACAATATCGCGGACTTTTTCGCATCCGCGCGTAGTTCAGTCGCTAAGAATGCAGTATCAGTGGCCGATATGAAAGATAACTTTGTCCGCGGCGAGGAGGCACTCAAGTCGCGGCTGCCGCAGGTCAAATTCGAATACAGTGAAGACCTCCGAACTCCGGAAGTCATTACTCCGGATGTATCGAAGGCGGACATCGAACTTCTTTCGGCACCATCAGGCGAAAAGCGTTCAGAGATTCTCCGCAATTTTATTCAGGAGAACAACAACCTTGTCGGAATTACCGATCATCAGGCTATCTCATTAAAGGTTGCGGCCGATTACACAAATCCGGATGGCAATCTCTCGTATGCCCATCTCGAACAGGAGATCAACGGCTTCCCAGTATTCCGCGGCGAAGTAAAAGCAGGTTTTACAAACGATGGCAGAATTATCCGCGTCATCAACAACCTCGCTCCTGGACTTGATTATGCGTCACTTTCGACCGATTTCCGCGACCCTCTCAACGCAGTCAAAGCCGCCGCCGGTTACATCAACCACGAGTTAAAACAGGCCGACGTATCACGTAACGCCTCCGAGTCAGATGAACTGAAAACAGTTTTTGGCAAAGGCGACTGGGCGACAACTGCTGAGAAAATGTATTTCCCGACCGAGCCGGGCGTTGCAGTTCCTGCCTGGCGTGTTTTGATATGGGAACCGGTAAGTGCTTACTACGTTATCGTTGATGCCGAAACCGGTACAATGCTGTGGCGCAAAAACATCACGAACGATCAGACCCAGGCCGCGACATATAATGTTTACGCGAACTCAAATTCTTTGATCGACATTGCCGATAGTCCGGCTCCGATAACGCCGGGCCCGATCGATCCGTCGCTCGGTACGCAGGGAGTACAGATCGCCCGAGTTAATAGGACTCTAATTGGAAATGAAGGCCCGCTTTCATTCAACAGTTTGGGTTGGATCACCGATGGAGCGAATGGCGGAAACGGGTTCACCGATGGTAACGCCGTTGAAGCAGGTGTCGACCTCGCTGCTCCGAACGGTGTGGACGCACCTACAAGCGGAGCAAGTCGAGTTTTTAATTTTGCTTATAACCCGCCGCCGGGACTGGGCGGGCCGCCGGATGCCATTACGTCACCTAATTCGCGTAACGGTGCTGTCACCCAATTGTTTTACATCAACAATCGTTATCACGATGTAATGTATCAGTTTGGATTTACTGAAGCGGCCCGTAATTTCCAAAATACGAACTTTACGGGAATGGGAGTCGGTGCTGACCGTGTTTCGGCAGAGGCACAGGATTCATCGGGAACCAATAATGCAAACTTTGCTACCCCGGCAGACGGCGGTCGCGGAAGAATGCAAATGTTTGTTTTCACGCAAACACCGAATCGTGACGGCGACCTTGATACCGATATTGTTATACACGAACATACACACGGTTTATCAAACCGTCTCGTCGGCAACGGAAGCGGACTCACGAACAACCGGGGCGGAAGCATGGGCGAGGGCTGGTCGGACTGGTATCCATTAGCTTTACAGTCTGAA
>JAYSON010000181.1:0-5407 GCA_043722725.1 Chloracidobacterium sp. | reverse complement strand
TAAAGATTGTGAGTTTAGATTCAATTATAGAAAACAAAACCTTTACTCAATCCTATTGAAAATTATCAACTATCCATGACTTAACTAGTCATGACCCTATAGAATTCTGGCACGACATCGTTCGTACGCGAGATGCGTCCGAGCTGGATCTGCTGCTTGCGGAAGATGCTGTGTTCCATTCGCCGGTCGTTCACGCGCCGCAGGTTGGTAAGCCGGTCACGGTGTTGTATTTGACAGCGGCCTTGGATGTGTTTGGCAACGGGAGTTTCAGATATATTCGCGAAGTCGTGGGTGAGAGCGATGCGGTGCTCGAGTTTGAAACCGAGATCGACGGCATCATCGTCAACGGCGTCGATATTATCAGGTGGAACGGCGAAGGCAAGATCGTGGAATTTAAAGTGATGATCCGCCCACTGAAAGCTATCAACTTAATTCACCAAAAGATGGCCGCCCGCTACAGGCAAATCAATAACTCGTTTTCGAAAGAAGTATAACTCTGTAGGGAGCAGAGCGGATCACGCTAAAATCCAACAAACCAACTTTTTCGCCAATCGCCTGAAATTCCTCTGCTTGAAAACCCTTTCTTATCGACAGTGAACCGTCTTGCCTGACAAGCGGGCTGATGCGGTAAGCGAGGCAAAATAATTGGTAGAGAACCCATGCCGTCGGATTTCGTTCGAGATCGATTACGACTATGCCCCGGCGGGCGACGCGGGACATTTCGGGGAGGACGCAAAGTATCTGCTCGTCCGTAAGGTGATGAGTAAAAAGGGAGCAGATGGCATAATCGAACGCGTTGTCGGCGAAGGGCAGGTTTAGTGCATTGCCTTGAACCGGCGATATCTCATCGTATTCGGCGGATTCCGCAGCGATCTCATTTGCGGATAATGTATTAAGATCAAGCCCCACAAGATCGGCCTTTCTCTTTCCTGAGCGGGCAAATTCGGCGATAACTCCGAGCAATTCTCCCGTTCCCGCTCCCACGTCAAGTACGCTGAACTCTTTCAGTTCAAGCCGGGAGATCTCGGCAAGCAAAGTTTTTTCAAGCGCCGCACGGTCGCCGAGGCGTTGGTTGATAAAGCGGATCTCGCGAAGAAATGTGGCGTATTCTTCAGGTGTGTAATCGCCGGTGTCGATGCGTTCGGCTTTGAGGCTGCGAGTTTTGAACACTTACTGAGCATATCAAAAAGATAGTTTTACCTCTGCGTCTCCGCGGTAAAAATCCGTTAACCAAGATAACCGCGGAAGTTCGCCGGGCTGGCCGTGAATTTCGGGAAGAGCTTGGCAAGGTCTTTGGTGCCAAGATGACGGCTCGCGGCTTCGGCGAAGACGTCGCGAAAGTCGGTTGTGAGTGCGAGGTCGCGGCCTTCGTTTAGCTGGTCGGGTTTTAGGCCCTTCCAATCGCCGTAAACTTTGCCGCCTTTTACGGAATTCCCGAGGACGAACATCGCGTTGGCGTGGCCGTGGTCGGTTCCGCGCGAGCCGTTTTCGCGGGCAGTGCGGCCGAATTCAGACATCGTCAGAAGGACAACATCATCCATCCGCTGGCCGAGATCGGTGCCGAACGCGGCGATCGCTCCGCCGAAATCGCGGAGCAAATTTGCAAGCTGGCCGCGCGGACCGCCTTCGTTAACGTGCGTATCCCAGCCGCCTGTTTCGGCAAATGCGACCTCTAGCCCGACTCCCGCTTTTATTAGCTGTGCGATCTGCATGAGCGAGCGGCCAAGAGGCGACGGCGGGTAAACGGCGCCGTTTTCGGGCTTATATTTTGCGGGGTTTGCCTGTTTGAGAAAGTTGACCGCTTCGAAGGTTTCCTTGCCCGTTGCGCCAAGGCTGTCCTTGGTTTTCTGCGCATAAACACCCTCGAAACCGCCCTGCACATTCTGCGTATAGATACCGGCTTTGATCGCAAAATCGGCTAGGTTGGTCATCGCTATAGACGGCGCGCGTCCATAGAGCGCACGAGGCAGTTGCTGTGTCATTGCAACGGCGCGGAACGGCGAATCGTCCTTGCCCGACGTAGCCTGCATTGCGCGATTTAGCCAACCGTCGCGCGTGCCTTTGAACCCGGGCGTGCCCGATTCCATGTAGTCCTGGGCGTCAAAATGCGAACGTGTATTGTCGGGTGAACCAGCCGAGTGAATGACGGCAAGCTGCTTTGCGGCCCAGAATTTTTCAAGCGGTTTGAGCGACGGGTGAAGGCCGAAAAACCCGTCGAGATTTACGGCGCCGTCGGTTTTATTCGGAGCGGGAATCGCGATACTGCGGCGGATATTATAATACTCGCTGTCGCCGTACGGCACTACCATATTCAGGCCATCAACCGCTCCGCGTTGGAAAATCGTGACCAAAACCTTCTTTTTGCCGTAGCCGGTTTTGGTATCAGCCGCATTTGCAAATTGATGCAGAAAATCCGGTGCAGCCGCCATCATGCCAAAACTCGCAAGCCCGATCCCGCTCGTTTTTAGAAAAAATCTTCTGTCCATTACTGCTTACCTCTTGTACTATGTCACCGCCCGCCTGCGGCCGCTCACATTATCTTAGACGTCCCGCACCGCGGAATGGTCATTTTTTTTATTTTTTGCTTTTTGCGTGAGGTTCATTATAGTTAAGTAGAATGCGTGAAGAACTTGTAAAACTTATCGTCGAACGGCTTGGGCGTGATGCCGATGCTATCAGCCGGGATTTCGACTCGGAAAAGGAAATCAAAACACGATATTGCGCGATCGACAATCTCTTGCCGGAAGACATCGCCCGGAAATTCGACAACGTTTTTCCTCTGTCGGACGAAATGCGGCTGCTCGATAGTTTTCGCGAGAAGAAATTTACGTCAAAATCGCTCGATAAATTCGATCCGCTGATTGCCGATATCACTTTCGCGTTTCAGGACGAGCGCGTTATTCAAAAAGTCGCGGAGCTGACCGGAATTAAAGATGCGGTCGGCGATCCGCACCTGTACGCGGGCGGAATAAGCGCAATGGAACGCGGTCATTTCCTCAATCCGCACATCGACAATTCGCACGACGGCGAACAGAAAAATTACCGCGTACTGAACCTTCTTTACTACATCACGCCTGATTGGAAACCTGAAAACGGTGGCAATCTGGAGCTTTGGGACGAAAAAGTAAAGCGGTCGGTTGAGATCCCCAGCCTTTTCAACCGGCTGGTTCTAATGTGCACAAACGATAAGGCATGGCACTCCGTCAATGAGGTCAATGCGGACGGCACGCGCCGATGCATCTCCAATTATTACTTCTCACCTCACTCGCCGAACGCATATGAGACAACGCACGTCACCTACTTTATGGCCCGACCTGAACAAAAGCTTCGTCGCATGCTGACCAAGGCGGACAGCGTTCTCAGGACGATGCTCCGCAAGGTAAAAAAGGAAGGATTTGCCAAGAAGGACGTATTTGATGGACCGCCGGAATAGATTTTAAAGCTGAATACACCTAAACGTCTTTAACTCTGTAGTTTAGCTGAACCGAGGAGGCATTTCCGTTCCGCAGGCGTTCGGCTGTCGTTCGGACCCATCGCCGAACGTGCAACCTACAGCAGGTAAGTGACTTAGCGAGATAATAACACTGCGTTCCGGCAAAACTGCACAAAACTTTTTCGGAGAATGTTCGCCGGCCCAATGTTCTAAATTTTCAATGATCCGCACTTGGTCCGCATACACGGCTAAGGCAATTGCTCCAGAAGTTTACCGCGCTTTGTCTAATTTATGCAACGTTTTTTTATCGTCAACACGCTGCGGAAGTTAGCGGATGATGACCTCATCCACAAAGATCCACGGATCGCCGCCCGCTCCGGGATGCCAGTTGGGGATCTTGCCGAAATTGTAGGCACGGATGCGGACGTAGCGGGCTTTTGTGGGAGATATCTTTTGGGTGAACTCTTTTACCGTCGGTGCCATTTCCTTTTGCGGAAAGCCGGGTCTGATCTCGGCGACGCAAGTGAAATTCACGCCGTCGTTAGAGGTTTCAAACTCGATGCGGTCGGGCATCCAGATCCACGGCCCGGCGACCTGTAAAAAGCTGCCGCCGACTTCTCTGATCTCGGTCTCACGCCGCAGATCGATCACCGCTTCATAAGGCTTGCCCTGCACGCCCTGCCATTCGCCGCTGGCGAAATTCACCGTTCCGCGGATGCCGTCGATGATCGCGTTGTCGCCGCCGCCTGTGTACTGGGTGCTGTAGCCGGAGATGACTTTTACGGTCCAATCATTCGGCTTCTTTCTATACACCGCTTCGACGATCTTACTCGTCACCTTTCGATCAGGATCATAACTCACTACTTTGAGATTCGTCGAATCTTTCAGGTGAGGGACGCCCATATTGACAATGGCGGTTTTTGAATTGAAAGGGTCTGTTCCATCAGTGGTATAAAAAATAACATCCATCGGATTGATGCTCTCGAAGAAGACCTCAATTCCTTCGTCCGTCAAGTTGCCAAAACGAACGGTAGGAACGGAAGAGGTTTCCACTGAGAGGGTCGACGTCGGATATTCGGTGAACGCTGTGGTCACTGTCTGATCGATCATCGCAAATTCGAGCACTCCTCCGCGCATTAAGTCTGCGTGGGTGATGAACGCCTGCTTGTAAGGAGAGCCGTTGAGCTTTGCGTTGAGGATATAAATGTTCCTCGGCGATACATTTTTTGCCCGGATGGTGAATGCCTTACCGTTCTCCAGCTTGTACGTTATTTCGGGAAACAGAGGCGTGCCAAAGGCGTAAACCGGTGATCCTGGAGCGACCGGATAGAAACCGCCGGCGCTCATTATGTACCAAGCCGACATCTGGCCGCAGTCCTCGTTGCCGATCAAGCCATCCGGCGTGGGTTTGTAGAATTCGTCCATTATCCTGCGGACGTATTTCTGCGTTTTCCAGGGTTCCTGGGCGTAGTTGTACAGATACGCGATGTGGTGCGAAGGCTCATTGCCGTGTGCGTATTGGCCGATCAGCCCGGTCAGGTCGGCCTGCTCCCGGCCGGAGAGCTTGTCGTTCGAGGTAAAAAGCTCGTCGAGTTTTGCAACGAATTTTTGGCGCCCGCCCATTAGCTCCGTAAGCTTTTCAACATCGTGCGGGACAAAGAACGAGTACTGCCACGAATTCCCCTCGGTAAAGCCGAAATTGACCTCGGTCGGAGCAAACGGCTCGACAAAACTGCCGTTTTTCTTGGCGCGGAAAAATCCGATTTTCGTGTCGAAGAGGTTTTCAAAGTAGCGGGCACGTTTCAGATAGTTGGCGAGATCCTGTTGGTATCGCTGCTTTTCCATGTCAATAGGGAAGGAAGCGATTCCTGTTGATTTATCGAAACGTGCTTTTGGAGCGCTTTTGGGTTGCTTCGATTCCCGAAGGAAAAGTACTCTTGCCATCCGCGAAATACACCAGTCGTTGTAGGCATA
>JAYSON010000180.1:0-5757 GCA_043722725.1 Chloracidobacterium sp. | reverse complement strand
CACGGGCAAAGTATATGTCTCGAACGAAACAAGCGGCTCGGTCTCTGTTATCTCCAAAGATACGTTGACGGTGACTAATACGATAAATCTGGGCGCGGGAACGAAGCCGCACCATATGCACGCGAGCAGTGACGGGCGATACGTTTTTGTAGCAGAGTTCGGAACAAATAAGATCGCGATGATCGACACCGTTAAAGATAATTTAACAGTAATAACCGCCAGCACCTCATCGGCTGCCCGAACGCACGCCGTCTGGGTCTCGGAAAGCGGGCATATATATGCAGCGAATACCGTCGTAAATCAAATCGCAAAGATTGATTTTACAAGCGGCACAATTGTGCAGGAGATCGCGGTTGGCGCAAACCCGGCCGAAGTTCTTGTTACGCAGAATGAAAAAATCGCATACGTGTCGGTTCGGAACGAAAATAAACTGAAGGTAGTCAACCTGGATACCGCTGAGATTCTTGACGAGATCGTTGTCGGAACACAGCCTGACACCTTGCGGATGACTCCGGACGGCAAAACGCTCGTTGTTACATTACGCGGAACTCCGGCACAGGTAACGATCGTGAATCTTTTTGAGGGTTTGTCCGCTCAAACGCTCACTATTGCTCCGGGCATAACTACGGGACACCACTCGATCTCACAAAACGGCCGCTATTCCTTCGTTGCCATCGAGCGTCCCGGCGGTGTTGCCGTCATAGATAATCGAACGCGTGAAGTTGTAACAACCTACACGTATCCCGGCGCACAAACCGATTCTCGCCCTCACGGTGTGTTTTATGAAGCTAAGCCATTGTTCTAATCGTAGAAACTCGGGCGGGCCAATCCCGCGTTCCACGTGGAACATATGTTCAAAAAAAGGCGAACCGAATTGCTGATCGAGACATATGAAGTCGTTGTACTAAAGCGGCCATTCGCGGCGGCGGCGATCTTGTGTCCGGTTTGCGCGGAAAATGCGGTGATGGTCTCGCCCGCGGCCGCGGCTCAACTTTTCGATATATCCTTGAGGGACATTTATCGTCAAGTTGAAACTGCGGCCGTCCACTATACCGAAGGCATCGGCGAGCCCGCACGCGTATGTCTCAGGTCATTGTCTGCGGCCGGGAGGCACAAAAATTAAGAGGTTACTATGAAATGTATTTCCATAACTATGCTAATGCTCTCGCTCGTCTCATTCACAATTGTTAATCAAGCGACGCCAGAGTATCGTTTTCTCGGCAGCGTGCCGACCGCTTATGTCGATACCGGGCAAACAACCGCGAGCACCGGCTCCGCTATTTCGTGCGGTACAACCGAAGTCCCGGACGGACAAACCGCGTCACGGCTTTTAAAAATCGGGCGTTACGAGGGCAGTGCTTTGAACGTTACCGCCAACGACGCCGGAAAGGCCGCTCTCGATGTTAAAAATATTGACTCCGCGACCGGGATCATAAGCGTTCACGTTTATTTCTACGAAGGTCTTTCAGGTCAAGGAAAGTTAATTGGAACAGTAAGTAAGACGGGCCAATTGATGCTGATCGGCAAAATTTCAGAAGGGCAGATTTGTATCGAAGGCACGCTAGGCCCAAACGGAATCAATGCGACCTATCGGTTTGCGGGCCCGTCAGCACAAAACGGCACACTTGAGGTCCGTTTGGCGGGTGAGGCCGCGAACAATACAATCAGTCAAAAATATCCTCCGGATTTGATCGGCAAATGGCTATTTGACGACTATTCACCTCCGACCCGTTCTTCCGGGATGAGTCCTAATCGTACCGCAAGCTACAGTAAAAGGTTGACCGTCGAATTCTTCGAAGATGGTACGTACAAATATATAGAAACGAATAGACTGTGTCCGACGGGAAGCACCGGCTGCCGGCACAACAATCAGCTTGAGAAAGGTAATTTTTCCATCACTCAGGCCGGTTTTAATTTTGCGTTCAGATCCGGCGACGTAATGCACACAGATGACTACAATCCTCGACAGAACGCCATCCGGCCGATGAAAACAGCCAAAGCTCATTTGGTAGGCCTTCATCCCAAATGGGCAATTGGCCCGACCGGGCCGACGGAGGTTTTGACGTTTTGTGTGGCACAGAACGGCAAGACCACCTGCTTTCAGCGAATGGAGTAGAATGCTGTATCAACTTCCGCGCATTTAGAAACGCGGTCAGGTGGAAAAATTATGCGAAAAATGGCCGGAATAAATAAGGTCTCATTGATTAGTATTGTCCTGGCGGCTCATTGCTGCACCCTTCTTCTTTATGCTCAACCGTCAATCAGCCAGGCTACATTGAAAGAACAAGGCGAGAAAACCGAAGAAGTCTCGACAGAACAGATGCGGCAAATGCTTGAGGCCAAAAGCTCGATGGTTTTTGACGCGCGGCCCTTCAAAGAGTACGCGGTGAGCCATATACCGGGAGCAGTGAATGTTTCGGCGAAACCCGGTACTTCGATGTCGTCCTATATTTCCGATATTCATGAGATCGGCCGGCTGCTGAACGGTAATAGATCCGCAAAGATAGTTCTCTATTGCAACGGACCTTTTTGCGGAAAAAGTAAAAGGCTTGCTGCTGAGCTCGTCGCCGCCGGCTATGACGATGTGCGGCGGTATCAGCTCGGAATTCCCGTTTGGCGTGCTCTCGGCGGGGTTACCCAAATTGAGCTATCGGGAATCAGGTATGTTTTCGCGAATGATCGAACTGCCGTATTTATCGATGCCAGGGATGCAGCAGAATTCAAAGTGGGCAGCGCTTTGGGTGCAAAAAACCTTCCACTTTCGTTGGTAAAAGCCGGTAAGGATGTCGGCGAGGTAAAACTGGCGAAAGACGACGGCCGACTGCCAATGGAGGATCACAACACGCGTATTGTTGTTTTTGGTAAATCAGGGGAACAGGCGAGGGCCGTCGCGGAAGCTTTGACAAAAGAAGCCTTTCAAAACGTTTCTTTTTACAATGGGAGCTTTGAGCAATTAAAACCCTAGGTCCAACCGATGCGAAAATTCCCCTGATCGGCTCGTATAAAACGGTGAAAAGTAGTTCGGTGAAGGTGCCGCAAGAAATTTAATAGGATTGGATATTTGGAAAGTGCAGCGGATGCTGAGTTACGACGCCCTTTCAGTTTTTCTGAGGCTCTGATGAAATTTCTACAGAACCTTGTCAGTCGAAAGAATCTGGCTTTCTAGGATATTTTTTAGGTCATCCTCTGTCAAACTATATGTTTCGTTGCAAAATCCGCACGTCATCGTCGCTCCCTTGTCTTCCGCAAGCATCGAAGTTATCTCATCCGGTCCTAGCGAACCGATCAGCAGTATCGCCTTTTCCATCGAACAATTGCATCGGAATTCGACATCCGTTTCTTCGAGAATCTCAAAATCGATAATACCTAATGCAAGACGCAGCAGATCTTCAGGTATTGCCCCTTCCTGAATCACGGATGTCAGTTGCGGAGCGTGCCTGATCGTGTCTTCGATCATCGTGATGACGTGCTCATTCGCTCCCGGCAGCATCTGAACCAGGACGCCCCCCGAAGCTGCAACGACTGGCTCGTTACTCCTAAGAAGCACTCCGAGTAAAACGGCCGACGGGATCTGTTCCGATTTCGCCAGATAATATGCGAAATCTTCGGCGATCTCGCCAGAGACGATCGGCACTGAACCGACGTAGGGCTCTTTGTGAAAACCCATGTCAAAACCCGATTCCCGGATGACATAGAACGTTCCGTCTCCAACAATTCCCTTCACATTGAACTTCCCGTTGTCAGCTGGCGGCAGTTCTGCGTCGGGATTCCTGACATAACCTCGAACGCTCCCATTTCCGGTCGTTTCCGCAACGATATTGCCGACCGGCCCGTCAGATTCGATCTTTACCGTTAGCCTGTCAAAATCCTTGAACGTTCCCCCCAACAGCAGAGTCCCCGTCAAGACGCGTCCGAAGGCTGCTGACACTGTCGGTGAGGTCTGATGGCGACGAATAGCTTCCTTAAGTGCGCCGGTGGTGATCGCGGCGAGGACGCGGATCGTTCCATCCGCCGCGGTTCCTTGAATTAACTTATCCATCGTTCAAGTTTCGGAAAATTATTACTTCGAAGTCAAATCGCACTCAACTTAAACAATTACATTAACTTACGCTTTCTATTGTTGATTAATCCGGTATTAGCACAATATCTTGTGTAAGATTTTTATTGACATGAGGCTTTTGCTTGGAATACTATTCTCTCACTTGAGGACTAATTCGCTTCGTTCTCAAGCCCGAATAATTACAATCCCATCGTCAAAAAGCTTCCGGAATGCTATTTCAAATGTTAAAATAGTATTACGCAAATATCTATGTCTGGTACAAAGGCACAAGGAGAAAAGCCAAGCATGAGCACAGTTTTCGAGCCTGTCAAAACAGGTCAAATATTGGCAAAAACGATCGGTAATGGAGCAGGAACGGCAGTTGGCCGCGAGATAGCACCCCCGGGACTAAACGCCCAGAAGGTAATCGCAAAGCGTTATGCGTTAAAGGACGAGAACGGCGAACTGCTTGAAACATGGGCGGATATTGTGCGTAGAGTCGTCGGCCACGTTTCGAGTGTGGAAGCCGATCCGCGGAAGCAAAGCTTGTTCTATAACGAGATGCTGCCGATCATGCTCAACCGCGAGTTCGTTCCGAACACGCCCTGTCTCGTCAACGCGGGCAAGCCAAAAGGGCAGCTCGCTGCTTGCTTCGTCCTTAATGTGCCCGATTCTATCGAAGGAATAATGGAACATGCCCAGAATGTCGCAATCATCCACCAGACGGGCGGCGGAACCGGTATGACATATGAGTTTTTGCGGCCGGCCGGTTCGATGGTCAACTCGACGCGTGGTGTCGCTTCCGGCCCGGTCAGCTTCATGAACATCGTCAATCAGACGACCGAGGTTGTAAAACAGGGCGGCGTTCGTCGCGGTGCAAACATGGGCATACTCTGCGTAAAGCACCCGGATATCCTGCGTTTCATCCACGCGAAAAACGATCAAAGCAGCCTGACGAATTTCAATATCTCGGTAACAGTTACCGACGCCTTTATGGAAGCTGTCGACCGCTCCGTCTGGTTTCAGACCGAATTTAATGACGAGCCCTGGACACAGGCCCTTTTCGATCCGGTCACCGGAACCGACTACGTTCTATACCGCAGGCAAGATGGCTCGATCGTTACTTTTGCCGATAAATTCGCTTTCGAGACAGCCGATCTTTCAGATTGCACAATTGAGCCGCCGCCGATGCCGGGCATGGTGTTCGCTCCCGATATCTGGAAACGGATTATCGCGTCTACTCACAAATACGCCGAACCCGGAATAATCTTCATTGACGAGGTCAACCGCCACAACCACCTGATGGCTTCGATGGGGCCGATCTATGCGTGTAATCCATGTGGCGAACAGCAATTACACTTCAACAACTCGTGTAATTTGGGCTCGATCGATGTTGCAAAGTTCTATTTAAAATCCGGTGATGGAGAGTCTGCCGACGATTGTATCGATTGGACGCGGCTCGCTCATACAACGCATCTTTGCACCCAGTTTTTAGATAACGTGGTCGATGCCGGTTATTTCCCTCTGGCGGAGATTGATGACGTTGTAAAGCGAACACGGCCTGTCGGATTGGGAATAATGGGTTTTGCGGACATTTGCCTAAAACTACAGATTACTTATGGGGAAGCCGAATCCCTTGATCTTATTGAACGGATAATGGGATTTGTCCGCCGCGAATCGTGGATAGCTTCGCTAAGACTGGGGGCTGAAAAAGGAGT
>JAYSON010000179.1:0-31335 GCA_043722725.1 Chloracidobacterium sp. | reverse complement strand
ACGGATTCATCGAAAAAACATCTTGCAGAAAGTTGTGCCGGGCGGCTAAAATAAAATAGTCCCCAGGAGTAATTTATGGCGATGTTGGGTTTATTTTTTTCAAGCCGTTACGGTGAGCTGTATCGGCTTGTTATCGCGTCTTTATTTCTTCTGATTTGCTCGGCGGCACTTTTCGCTCAGCAGCCTGAAGCAACGCCGCCGGTCGATGTTGACACCTCAAAGCCCATAAGTGTCAAGACCGATCTTGTTACGCTAACGTTAACTGTAACAGACCTTTACGGCCGTTATGTCTCCGGACTGACAAAAAATGCATTTTCGATCTTCGACAACAATCAAGAACAGGAAGTCACATTTTTCAGCGACAGCGACGCTCCGGTCTCGGTTGGAATTCTTTTCGATGTGTCAGGTTCGATGAGCGGCGAGAAGATCAACAAGGCCAGAAACGCGCTCAAGCGGTTTGTCGGATCGAGTCATCCCTCCGACGAATATTTTCTGATCGCATTTAACAACAGAGCTCAGCTTTTATTGGACCGTTCACGCAATGGCGATGCCGTTCTTGAGAAGCTCACCTTGATCAATCCGAAACAAAACACTGCTCTTTACGACGCCGTCTATCTAGGTATCGAGCGTGCGACGCGGGGAACGCATCAGAAAAAAGCCCTGCTGATCATCAGTGATGGACAAGACAATGCGTCCAGATACAATTTTGGCGAAGTACGCCGTTTGATGAAGGAATCGGATGTAGTGACCTACGCCGTCGGCATAATCGATGGTGCAGATTCCGGAAGTGCTCTCGGAATGCAGGGCCAGGCGTTTCTCGACGAACTTACATCGGTTACGGGGGGAAAGTCGTTTTATCCGTCCAGCGATATCGAGATGGACGAGATCTTTGAGCGGATCGCCCTCGAGCTTCGGCATCAATACTCTATCGGATATACGCCTTCTAATTTTTCACCCGACGGCAAATGGCGTAAAGTGAAAGTTAAGGTCAAACCCCCGAGAGGTTTACCGCGTCTAACTGTTCGTGGCCGAGAAGGCTATTATGCGACGCCGGCTTCCAGCTATAGATAGACGATCTTTCGACTAATATGAAACGACCTTCACTTTTATTGTTTGCGGCAATATTTGCAATTGCATCACTGTCGTTTTTCCTCGGATCCAATCGCGCTGCGGCTCAAACCGCCTCCAGCCCTGGACGGGCGGCTACGCCGACGCCGACTCCTCCGAAGCCGACTTATACGCCGCCCAAAATAAGCGAAGAAGATCAGGTATTAAAGGTCGATACCGAGCTCGTCAACCTAAATGTTCGTGTCATAGACAGGAACAACCGCCCTATTAACGGCCTGCTTCAAAACGATTTCAAGATATTTGAAGATAATGCACCTCAGCAGATCGAGTTTTTCTCCAAATCCGAAGTCCCGACAAATTATGCACTTTTGATCGATAATTCGGGTTCGCTCAGATCGCAGCTCGAAAAGGTGATCGAAGCTGGCAAGATCATCATAGCGACGAACAAGGTCGACGACGAAACGAGTATTATTCGATTCGTCAGCCGTGACAAGATAACAATTGAGCAGCCGTTTACAGCTAATAAGACGGATCTAAATGATGCATTGGATAATCTATTCATCGAAGGCGGGCAGACCGCGATAATCGATGCCGTTTATCTTGCCGCCGAAAAGGTCTCCGAATACGAAAAGGTGAGAGGCAAAGACGATCGAAAACGGCGGGCTCTTGTTATCGTTTCTGACGGGGAAGATCGTGACAGCTATTACAACGAGGCACAGTTATTTGAATTGCTCCGTGAACTCGACGTGCAAATTTACCCAATCGGATTTGTCGGAGATCTGAGCAAGGAAGCAGGATTTATCGCGAAAAGCCCCCAGGGTAAAGCAAAGGCTTTTCTTCAGCGACTGGCGAATGAAACAGGCGGAAAGGCTTATTTTCCCGCGGACCTTAGTGAATTAAACAATCTGGCGAAGGACATTGGAGCCGAGCTTCGCATGCAGTATTCGATAGGCTACATTCCGACAAATGACCGAAGCGACGGCACGTTTCGCAATATTAAAGTGGTTGTCGACGACGGTCCGAACAAGCAAAAGCGTATCGCGATCACAAAAGCGGGCCGTATAGCGGAAGGTGCAGGTGGACCGGCTAAAACTGTTAATCAAATCAAACCTTCGAATAAATAAAGTTTTTTTGGACAAGATAAGGGCAGGAACTCGAAGCGGATAGATTCCAACTCAGGTTCCTGCCAATTTATTTTGGTTTATTCGGGTACGGATCCAGAAATCTTCTTGCGGGTGGTCACACCGGTTTCGATCACCGGAATTCCTTCCGCAACCTCATCGTGCGGTCGGGCAATGACGTGAACGGCCGTTACGGTACCGATACGGCGGGCGGCAGCGGCACCGGCCTCGACGGCGGCTTTGACCGCACCGACTTCACCGCGAACTATCGCTGTGACCAGGCCAGCATCGACCTTCTCATAGCCGACAAGCCTGACATTCGCGGTCTTGACCATCGCATCGGCCGCTTCAATCATTGCGACAAGGCCCATACATTCGACCATTCCAAGTGCTTCCATATTAAACCTTTTGCAAAAGCTTCCAAGCCAGAGTTTAGCACCTATCGCCGTTTCTCTCGCAGTATACGATAAAGAATAAGGAGGACGCCAAGAAATCCGGCACCTGCTAATATTGCCAAAAAGAAAACTCCGATCGCTATTTCCATATTTTCCGTCAGCTATTTTAAATACATAGCCAGAGCCAATAGGACTGCCGCGAACACAACCAAAACAATGGATACCACAACGAATGCGGACGGCCGTTCACGCTCGACCCATACCACTTCGACCGGCTTACGATTGTATGCTTTTGCCCGTCGCCGCATCGACGCTGCCGAACGGAGTTTAGTCCTATCGTCTGCCTCCGGTTCCGGTTCCGCCGACTTTTCGTCCGCGATCGGCTCCTCCGCAATTATAGGATCGTCGAGGGCAATCGAATCCAATTTCTCAACTATGCGTCCGTTATTTTGTGTGGGCTTGCTAATTTCAACGCCTTGCGCGACGGAAACAGATTCGCCGCAACTGTAACAAAACAATGACGAATCACGAACAGACGCTCCGCACGAACCACAAACTGATTTTTCCACAACAGTTTCAGCCATTTTTCAGAACAAGCTTACTTCACACGGATAGCGGCCGAAAGGCTCTTTATTGCCATCGTAATTTCGTCCCGCGTTTTCGGCTCATATTTTATTCCGCCGGTCTCTTTACACAACCGGTCTATCAACTTTGGGTAGACCTTATCATCAGAGATCGCGATCACAAACACCTTGATATTCGCGGCCTTGAGCGCTTTTAGAACATCATCAATATGTGCCGAACTCTTGCGTTCATCGCCGTCCGTGATGAGGATCAATGCCTTCAAACGGTCAGTATCGTTCTTGGCATTTTGCGACAGGTAGTCGGCGGAGGACTTTACCGCATCCACGATCGATGTCAGGCCGCCTTCGATAAACATGTTTTCAGCGGCGTCACGCAATTCGTCTTTGCTTTCGGTGATATCCTGCCGGAGCACGATCTTTGGCGTGTCGACAAATGTGACCAAAAAAGCTTCGTCACCGGATTTGTTTTCGTCAACAATGCCCGAAGCTATCTTGATCACTTTTTCTAATAGTGTTCGGTACGATCCCGAATTATCGACCACAAGGCCGTAACTGACCGGCACTTGAACAGCAACGGCTTCGGGCACTGCCGGAACCTGCTTTTGCCCATTGGCTAAGCCCGCGAACACAAGATATAGAACGACGATTATTGCGATCTTTTTCATTGACGTTCTATACCCTTGCGAAAATGTCCTTTTCCTCGCCGAGGTCGCGTGCAGACGGCGTGAGAATCGTCTTAGCCGTAATATAAATTTTAACGCCTTTATCGATAGCTGTCCTCACGTCGGTCTCGCTGACAAAATCTACCGGATCGTGTTTAGCTCCATCTTCCGTGAGCGATTGCGGCCTCAATTCGTGAATTATGGTCTTGACAGGTGATTCCGGTTCGGCAGCGGCTGTCTCGGATTGGGTTTGAGCCGGTTGCGGAATGTTAGATACTTCAGCCAACTTTCTGCTAAAAAAACTATCTACGATTGCGGCGATCTGTTTTCGATTGGCCGGTTGAGCGGCACGAGCTTCCGGCTGCACTCCACTTAAAGCTGATTGCCGACCCCCGACCACTGACCGCTTATTCACTGGTTTCGTCTCGAATGCGACTCGTTTAATGTCCATCAGATGGACAGGCGAAATATTGTCCGATGTCACATTTCCGCCCCACGAACCGCAACCCAGCGTCATCGACGGTGGCAGGTCCGTCGAAAATCCGATCGCACCGTGCGTCGTTGGCGAGTTGATGATGACGCGCGCCGCAGGCATTTGCTGCCCGTAACGAATTGCCGCTTCGCGGCTTTGCGTATGCATCCCGGCGGTGTGGCCCATCCCGCCGTATTTTAGAATCTCCTCGCAGCGATTCGCACCGTTCTCGATTCCCTCGGCAACAAAAAATCCCAGCGTCGGCGAAAGCTTTTCTATCGACCATGGAAAGTCTCGTCCGACGCCTGCACAATTCGCAAGCAAACAGCGAGTGCCAGCCGGAATCGAAATTCCTGCAAGGTTAGCAATGTAACCGGCCGATTTTCCGACAATTCCGGCATTTAAGGTTCGCTGGGGCGTCAGCAGGATATTACCGACCGCCTCCGCCTCCGCGGGATTTAGAAAATGACCGCCCTGAAGGCGAAATTGCTCGCGAACCTCGGCTTCGACCGGCGTATCCACGACAACCGACTGCTCGGACGCACAGATCGTCCCGTTGTCGAAACACGTGCTGGTCAAGATATCCGAAACAGCCTTTGCTATATTCGCAGTGCGTTCGATGAAAACTGGAACGTTCCCCGGGCCGACGCCGAATGCCGGTTTACCGGAAGAGTACGCCGCCCTGACGAGTCCGATACCGCCGGTTGCAAGGATAACAGCGGTTTTTTTATGCTGCATCAGGGCTTCGGTGCCTTCAATGGTCGAATTTGTCAGGCAAACAACTGCATCGCCCGGAAGACCGTTCTGTATTCCGGCATCACGCATCACACGGGTCGTTTCAGCTATGCATCGTGCTGCCGACGGATGCGGCGAAAGGACGATCGTGTTCCGGGATTTAACCGCTATGATGATCTTGAAGATCGCAGTCGAAGTTGGATTTGTCGAGGGAATGATGGCCGCGACCACTCCGCGCGGAGAGGCAATCTCAATAATGCTTTCACTTTCGGCAACCACACCGACAGTTTTCAGGTTGCGGAAGTAGTTCCAAACGTCTTCGGATGCAAAGCGGTTCTTCTCACGCTTGTCATCGGCCGTGCCAAAACCTGTCTCATCGTGTGCGAGCTGGCCCAGCCTTGCGGATTCGTTGAGGGCCGATTGCGCCATTGCCTCGCAGATCTGATCGATCCTCTTCTGATCGAATCTCACAACCAGCAGAAATGCTCGGTGAGCGGCTTCAACCGCGTCCCGAGCCTCCTGTTGAGATATAAGATCCGTATCACCCATCGTTTGAAGTTGGCGTTAGCTTGAACAGTTCGATTCCAAGAAGCGGAGCGAGCCGCGAAAGGTGTAATTCTACTTATTTCTCGACCTTGTTGATTGAGTCGAGTCGGCTGCAGTCAGGCCACCGTCACCGGGGTTAAGTTGTCTGTCTCCACCGCCTTGGAGAGCCTTTTCATCCGGGCTCAAACCAACATTTCCGCCTTTCGGAAGAACGCGTTCGACCTCATTGTGTGGCCTCGGAATTACGTGAACACTGATCAATTCGCCAACACGGCGAGCGGCTGCGGCCCCGGCATCTGTTGCTGCTTTTACTGCTCCGACATCTCCGCGAACGAAGATCGTGACGTAACCTGCTCCGATATATTCCTTTCCGACCAACTGTACATTCGCGGCCTTGACCATTGCGTCCGCGGCTTCAACCGCGCCTACAAAACCTTTGGTCTCCACCATTCCGAGCGCTTCTAAACTCATTGTTTGCTCCTATCTTTTTGGATTGCTTCCGAGATAATAAACCCGATTTGGATAACCCTAAACCTAACACGCTCCAACGGCAATAATCAAGCCTGAATCAAATATTAAAATGGTTCCAACTGATTGACTTTTTTCGAGGGGGAAAGCTATATTGTAAGATTATTACCTTTATAGAATTGCACTTAACGGAACAGCGGTAAATCTCAAAACATGGCATCAAGTCTGGGTGAAAAATTGCGGCAGGCTCGCGAAGAGCGAGGTATATCAATTAGCGAAGTGGCTGAACAAACCCGCATCTCGTCCCTTTATCTCGAGGCTATAGATTTAGATAACTATAAAACTCTTCCGGGCGGTATTTTTAACAAGGGATTTGTCAGGTCTTACGCTAAATACGTCGGCGTGGATGAGCAGGAAGCTCTTCAGGATTACTCGCGCCTCATCGCCGCGAACGAAGAGAAAGAGGACGAGAAATTCAAATCATACCGGCCCGAAGTGCTTACCGACGACCGAGCCGGTTCGTCAATCATTCCAACGGTAATCTTTGCTGTTGTTATTCTGAGCCTAATGACTGCGGGCATTCTTTTTTTAGTCAACTATATTCAAAAGCAGCAGAGCGAACCGCCGGTCGCGTCGAATACAACAAATGTGAATTCCCTTGCTCCGGTCAACACGGGTACAAATTCCAGTACTGTTGCTCCGTCAACACAGGCTCCGACTATGGAAGCGTTGAAGGTCGAGTTCAAGACGAGCGGAAACGGAATTTCGTTAAATTCGGTCAGCGATGGCACAGGTGCAGTTGCTCTTGTCACGGCAGACAAGCCTGCGGTGTTCGAGCCGAAGCAGCAGTTGAAATTGAGCTATTCAAAGTCTCTGGCACAATCGGCTCAATTGAGCATTAATGGAAAATCCATCACACTACCGTCTGCTCCGGCTAATCCGAAACGGTCCGTGATCGAATTTGCTATCAACAGGGAGAATCTTGCGGGCGTTTGGCAAAGCGGTACAATTTCTTTTGGATCGGAAACGGTTCCACCGGTAACTAGTACTGCGACGACTCCATCTGCAGCACCCACAACCGCACGTCCGACACCAAAGCCCTCTGCTAATGTTATGGCTGCCAATACGAGGCCGCCTGAGGCCAAGCCGGCTTCGACGCCGATAGTTGTCGGAAAGCCGCCGTCGAACACGAAGCCGAACCCGACTATCAATTGAAAGGACATGAAAGACTTTCGCAGAGGGATAGAGGTTCCCGATATCGCAGCAAATTTCTTAAATGATGGTGCCCGCTAAAGCGGGCATTCGTGTATGAGGTACACGAAGGACTAAGCACATGAACATCGAAGATATTAAAGAAGGACTGACATTTGACGATGTCCTGCTCGTTCCCGCCTACTCCGAAGTGTTGCCCGGCGAGGTGGATACGCGGACTAAATTCTCGCGTGGTATTGCCTTAAATATACCGCTGTGTTCATCGGCGATGGACACAGTGACGGAAGCTTCGCTAGCGATCGCACTGGCCCAGCAGGGCGGCATCGGCGTTATCCATAAGAACTTCTCGATACAGCAGCAGGCGGAAGAAGTCGATAAGGTAAAACGAAGCGAGTCGGGAATGATTGTCGATCCCGTGACGATCCATCAAAATGCCCTCGTTTCAGAGGCACTTAACATAATGAGCCGGTTCAAGATCAGCGGCGTGCCGGTGGTTGATGAAAACGGTTTGCTTGTAGGGATTATAACCAACCGCGATCTTCGGTTCGAAACGCGTTTTGATATACCGGTTTCGGAGGTGATGACTCCGCAGCCGCTTGTTACAGTGCCGGTCGGTACGACCCTCGATGAAGCGAAAATAAAGCTGCAAAAACATCGGATCGAAAAACTTCTGGTTGTTGACGACAACGGGCATTTAAAAGGCCTGATCACAGTAAAAGACATTCAAAAGGCGATAAACTTCCCAATCGCGGCGAAAGACGATCTCGGGCGTTTGCGTTGTGCGGCGGCGGTCGGCGCGACAGGTGATTTTCTAGAACGGGTCGCGGCTCTTGTCGATTCAAGAGTCGACGCCATCGTCATCGACACGGCACACGGGCATAGTTCGCGGGTTATGGATGCAGTGAAACGAATTAAGTCGAAGTTTCCGGAAATCCAGCTTGTTGCGGGCAATGTTGCAACTGCGGATGCAACAAAACAGCTTATCAGTGCGGGCGTCGATGCCGTGAAGATCGGGATCGGGCCTGGATCGATATGTACGACGCGAGTAGTTACCGGAGCCGGTGTACCGCAGATCATGGCGATTCACGAAAGCGTGAATGCGGCCAGAGGAACCGGTGTTCCGATTATCGCAGACGGCGGGATTAAATTTTCAGGCGACCTTGCAAAGGCGATCGTTGCCGGTGCCGATTCGATAATGATCGGTTCGCTATTTGCCGGAACTGAGGAAGCTCCCGGCGAGGTCATCTTGTATCAAGGCAGAAACTTTAAGACATACCGCGGGATGGGATCTATCGGTGCAATGAAAAAAGGTTCGAGCGACCGCTATTCACAGGAAGGCACGGTAGCGGATTCGAAATTCGTGCCGGAAGGGATCGAAGGCCGTGTGGCGTATAAGGGCACGATCGCGGAGATGGTCACGCAGCTTATCGGCGGCCTGCGTGCAGGAATGGGCTACACAGGTTGTAAGACTATCAAAGACTTACAGGAAAATGCGAAGTTTGTCCGTATAACATCCGCCGGTTTACGCGAGTCGCATGTGCACGATGTGATAATTACTAAGGAAGCGCCGAATTATAGGATGGAATCGTAGAACTTAGCGGTGATAGAGGTATTTTGCCGATAAACGTTTACCGTAACTGGATACCTGCGTCACGTCGGGCGATTCACGTAATCATTTCTCTTTTTTGAAAAAGCTTGCGAAGGCATATGTAACTCCGGCGGTCAGGCCGACACGCGGCGAGTTTGGCGTTAAACCGAATTTAAGGCTTGCGTTAACGCTAAATTTTTCGCTGAATTGGTAATCAATAATACCCGCAGCAAAAAGTCCCATTGGGTCGTTCGCGTCTTTCGACTGGCCGTAAATTTCGCCCTGAAGGTTTATTTTCTTTGTCAGATCTCTTCCGATGCCGAATGCGAATTGTCCGCCAGTGACGAAACCTTTTTCACTTTGCTTTCCGTTTATTAACAGTGCCGAATTGAAGTCAACATCAAACTTTCCTGCTTTTTTACTGAAAAGCGCCATGATCGTGTGGTCAACCCTGCCCGTTCCGAGGTTTTTTGCGACGCTCGCCGACGGAAGTTTGGCATAATATGAAACTGCGAACGACGGCAAGACTTCTGTTTCCTCGGCAATATCCAGCTGAACGCCCAGCCGAGAATCGCCGATACCGGTGGTGCGGAAAAACTGCGTATCTTGTTGCGATGAAATACTGTCAATGTCAAATTCGAAGCCGATCCTGTCTGTTGCGGCATAACTAACCGTAAGGCTTCCCGTGTGTTGTGAGCGAAAGCCGTTGCCTCGGTAGTATCCGCCGTAGCCGTATTCGATCTGCAAAACGCCAGGCGTGTTAAAGTCAGCAGGATTGGTAGCGGACGAGCGGCGCGGTTTGGGGCGAAAAACTTTCTCTATTTCTTTCTCGAGTTTTTTAGTTTCGCTTTCTTTTTTCGGCGCGGGCGTTGGTGTTGGTTCTTGCTCCCGCGTGTCTGCTGCTGCCGCCAAGACCGATAGAGTAATCATTCCCGCTAAACAGAAAATTTTTAATCTTGATTTTTCCGACATGTTTTGCTTCGAAACGGCTTCTGCCAATAATGTCACTTTTGTACGTCGAGGGTCACTAAATCTTACATCGTCACAAACATTCCGACTGCGGCGGCGGTCATAATCGCCGCGGTTGCCCAGCCCAAATAACGCAGTGGACGCGAACTAACGCGATTACCCATTATTTTAGTTTTGCTCGTCAGCAACACCACGAGAACGACTAACGGCGGTGCTAATACACCGTTGAGAACCGCCGAATAAAACAGCATCTTGACGGCGTTGAAGCCGAGAAAATCCAACGCCAGGCCCAGTATCATTGAAACCGCAACGACGGCATAAAACTTAGGCGATAATCGCGGACGGTCTTCCAAAGTTCCGCGCCAGTTTTTAGCTTCCGCTACGGCGTAAGCGGCTGAACCGGCAAGCACCGGGACCGCCAGCATTCCCGTCCCAATAATGCCCAGCGTAAATAATAAATAAGCTCCGTTTCCGGCTAAGGGACGCAGTGCTTCCGCCGCTTGCTGAGCCGTTTCGATGTTGGTTTGTCCGTTTGCGTGCAAGGTGGCGGCAGTCGTCAAAATGATAAAATACATCACGGTGTTGGCGAAAAACATCCCCGTAAAAACATCCGTCCGCGCTGCTCGCAACTCTTCGTCGGTGGCTCCTTCGCGCTCTTCGACCGTGTTTCTGCCCTGCGCCCGTTCGTCTTCGACTTCTTGGGAGCATTGCCAGAAGAAAAGATAGGGCGAAATGGTGGTGCCTAAAATGGCGACAAAGATTGCCAGGAACTGATTTGACCAGACGACGCGCGGAACAAAGGTCGCTTTCAGGACGGCATACCAATCCGGTTGAGCAAGAAACGCCGTTATCACGTAAGCAAACAAAACCAGTGTCAGCCACTTGAAGATCTGGGCGATGTGGCGATACGAAGAGAAAAAGAGCAGTGAGATGATCAAACCCGTAAAAACCGGTGTCCAGTAATACGATTTGATTCCCGTCATCATCTCGGTTGCTTCCGCCATTCCACCCAAATCCGCGCCGATGTTGAAAACATTAGCCACTATCAAGAGAGCGCACGATCCCCACAAAACCCAGCGCGGATAATAAAGCCGCACAACACCCGCCAGCCCGCGTCCCGTCACCAATCCGAGCCGAGCGCACATCAACTGCACGGCAGCCATCATCGGAAAAGCGAAGGGTGCCATCCAGAGCGGCAGATAACCGAAAGCCGCGCCCGCCACCGAATAAGTTGAGATGCCTGAAGGGTCGTCATCCGCCGCGCCGGTAATCAAACCGGGACCGAGATTAGCAAAAAATTGGCGGACTTTGCCTTTCGGCGGTCTCGTTTCCGTCACATTTTCTGATTTGCGGATTTCCATTGGGTCATATTACAACAGTTCGTAGGCGATCAAAAAACAAACAATTGCCATCAGGCTTAATCCGACAAGAAAGATGGAATCCGCCATCCTCTCTAGTACAAAACGGCGGTTCCAGGTCTTCGTACGGAGAGCAATGTACGCGAGTATGCAAGAGATAAGGAAGGTTAATGCATCAATCGCAAGCACATTATCGGTGATGGACCCGATCGCCTGCAGCCGACCGATTTGAAAAATTCCAATGACGGTCAAGCAAACGCCGACCATCGCCGCCGACGCCGAAAATATATGAATGCAAATATCCTCTTCCAATCCGTGGCCGGACCGATCTGATTGTTTTTCTCCGCTTTCCATCTTGTTTAGAATGATTGAATCGTTCGAAATCGTCTTTAATATATTACCGAAAGGATCGTCAGATCGTCGCCGGAGAGTTAATTTGTCGAGGACGTATAGAGAATATGGCATTAACAGGTTTGATCGACAACAATATAAAGTCGGCCACAGCCTGTACTGCTACTTCAACTTTGAAGCAGCTGTTTCCCATTCCTCGTAAAGTTTTTGAACCTGCTTTTCTTTCTCTTTGAACGCCTTCGTCACTTTTTGAAGCTTTGCGTAATCGGCGACGACCTCCGGTGAACCGATTTTTGCCGAAAGCTTTGCAAGATCTTCCTCCAGTACCGGAATCTCCGCTTCGATGTCGGCGATACGCTTCTCGATCTTCTCGCGTTGATTCTTGCTTAACGAATTAGGGAACCCGGTTGCTACCGCTCGCGGTTCTGACCCTACCGCAGCCGAAATTCGCGGTTTGCCGACCAATCCCGATTCCTTTCCGCTCAATTTCCAATCATGATATTCGGTGTAATTGCCGTCGAAGCTCGTAACGCTACCATCTTTTTCAAATGACAGCATCTGATTCGCGATCTTATCGAGGAAAAAGCGGTCGTGACTGACGGTGATGATGGTACCGTCATATTCTTCGAGCGCATTTTCAAGCGATTCTCGCGAAGGAATGTCGAGATGATTGGTCGGCTCGTCGAGCACGAGCACGTTTTTCTGCGAATAGATCAGCTTCGCGAGCGCGAGCCTTCCCTTTTCGCCGCCCGAAAGCGTGGAAACAGTCTTAAAAACGTCCTCTCCGGAGAACAAAAACTTTGCCAAAAAGCCGCGCAGCGTTCCGTTGTCCGCCGATGGAGCGACGCGGCGAAGCTCCTGGATCACTTCGTTTCGCGGCTCAAGGTCTTCGAGATTCTGAGAATAATATCCGATGTTCGTCTTCGTTCCCCAGTGCATCTTCCCGTCCAGTTCGCGAATCTTTCCGAGAATCGTCTTCAACAAAGTCGTTTTTCCCGTGCCGTTTCCGCCAATAATGCCGAGCGCATCGCCGCGATGAAGCGAAAAATTGAGCTTTTGCGCCAGAACTTTCTTGTCGTACCCTATCGTCAGGTCTTCGATGGTCAGCACATTATTTCCGGTTCGCTCTACCTGCCGCAACCCGAAGTTCCCGCCCATTTTTTCACTCGAAACCGCTTCGATACGGTCCATACGAGCAAGTAAAGTACGCCGCGACTTGGCTTGTTTTGTTTTCTGGCCTTCCAAATTGCGGCGAATGAACTCCTGCGTTTTGTTGATTAACGCCTGCTGATTTTCATATTCGCGCTGCTGCTGTTCGCGGCGGAGTTCGCGTTCAGTCAGATAGTGCGAATAGTTGCCTTTATATGTGACGGCAATGCCGCGGTCGATCTCGATAATGCGATTTGTGATCCGGTCGAGGAAGTATCGATCGTGGCTGATGACAACATAGGTTTTATCGTAGGACTGCAAAAACTCTTCGAGCCATTCGACCGCATCGACGTCGAGGTGATTCGTCGGTTCGTCCAAAAGCAGAAGGTCTGCCGACGAGAGGAGAAGCCTCGCCATCCCCAAACGATTCTTTTGCCCGCCGGAAAGAGTTCTAGTGTCGAGCGTCCACGTTTCTGCCGGAAATCCCAATCCGAGGAGCACCGCTTCGGCCCTTGTGGCGTATGTGAAACCATCGGCATGCTCGAACGCGGTCTGGAGATCGGAGTATCTGTGCAGTATTTCGTCGGAATGATCCGTCTCCATCGTCTTTTCAAGGGCACGCATCTCCGCTTCGATGTCGTGAATTTCCTTAAATGCGGATAGCGCGGCCGTGTGGACGGTTTCATTTGCTTCGAAATCGACGTGCTGATCGAGCAGCCCTATTTTGAGACCGTTGATTTTAATCACCTCGCCAGCGTCGGCAGCTTCCTGTCCGGTGATAAGGCGAAATACCGTCGTTTTACCGGCTCCGTTTCGCCCGACCAATCCGACCTTTTCGCTCGGATTAACCTGGAACGAGACACCCTTAAGGATCTCGTTACCGCCGTATGATTTCTCTGCGTCTGAAAGTCTGAAAAGCATAAAAAAGAGTAGCCGGCGTTCTTTGCCGGCTACTTTGCAAATTGCCTGTATTGTTCAGGTTTGCTGCCGTTTATCGCACGGGCAAACTGAAACTTTAAAAATAACCTCTATTTTCCGGAGTTCGAATTAGCTGGTTTCGGGGCGGCTGTATTCGATACAGCAGGTTTTGTGTTCGCCAGAACAGTGTTCGCCTTCGAATTTGCCGCAGAATTTGCTTCTAGAGCCGCGGTATTGCTGTTCGTCACGCTAACCGCGTTCGTATTCGAATTTGCCGGTGCCGGTGTCGCAGCTCCAGCCGGTCTTGCACCGCTTAACTCATTCGGGTTCTCGACGACCTTTTTCGCCAAATAGTTTTCGATCTTGGCCTCGTTGATCGCGATCGCCTGATAGGAAGCGGCGAGCAATTGTTTACGTGAGTTAATTAGAGAATCTGTCACCTGCTGTCGGATTCCCGGCCCCTCAAGCGTCAAAGCTTCTTCCTTATCGCTCCGTTCCTGAAGTTTCAAGATGTAATACTTCCCCTGTGTCTGAGCGGTAATGATCTTACCGATCTGAAAGTCGGGATTCATCAAAGCAGCCGCGACCTGAGCGGGAAATCCCTGCTTCAGATCGTCCTCTGAAACATAGCCAAGATCGCCACCCTGGAAGCGGCTTTGATCTTCGCTCTTTTCCCTTGCAACCGATGCAAAGTCAGCTCCTTGCTGAAGCTGTTTGATGATCTCGTTGGCCTTTATCACCGAAGACTGCTCGTCAATCGTGGTATCGCCTTCACCGTTCCTTGCCGGATCAATAATAATCCCGGCGAGCTTAACGCCCCTCTTTTTAACGAATGCTTCCCTGTTACCGTTGTAAAATGCTTCGATTTCAGCGTCTTTTGGCGGCTCAACTTTGCCGGTAACCGTCTCAACCAACTTTTGAATCCCCAAGCTTTTTCTGATGTTTTCGCGAAGCGACTTATCATTCAAACCTGCCTGAGTAAGCTGCTTGTCAAATTCCTCCGATGACAAATGGCTGTCAACCTTTCGCTTGTTAACCTCGACGGTAACTTCATCCTCGGTTGGTACCAAACTCTGCTTTTCCGCTCTTTGGAACATCACTTCCTGTTCGACCAAAGTCTGAAGAACCTGAAGCCTGGCGGCTGCAAGTTCAAGCGGAGACATTTTGGCTTCCTGGCCCTGGGCCTGCTGCTTGACTGCTCGGTCGACCTCTTCCATCTTGATCTCTTTTCCGTTCACCCGAGCCGCGATCTCAGTAGGATCAGCGGTGCCTGGGCCTCCCGCCGGGCCGCCTGAACAGGCACCCAACATCACGGCAAATAAAACTGCCGCGGTAACCGAAAAGAAACTGAACTTAAATTTTTGCACTGTGGCTTTTACTCCTTTGAAGTTATCAATCTGTATCATTGCTTGACTATGCGTAGGTTTATCTGATATAAAATCTAATTTTGAGTTTTTGTAATACTCTTTTATTCAACCTCACTAATTAACTTGGAGGCAATTATTTATGGCAAAACGATGCGACATATGCGGAAAAGGCCCGCAATTTGGAAACAATGTTTCACATGCGAATAACAAAACCCGGCGACGGTTTAATCCGAATCTACAGCAGGTTCGCGTTCAGCTTCCCGCCGGCGGAAATGGCCGGATCAAAGCCTGCACCCGCTGCATCAAATCGGGCAAAGTTGTCAAAGCGGCGTAATCTTGTTTGATAAGAATATTTTCGGTTTAGTTGCCAAACCCTGATAATAATCGGGGTTTGGCTTTTTGTTTTGAAATCAAACTCTAGTTTTATTACGAGAATCCGCTCGCCACCGCTCGCCGATACGACAAAAGCACTTTTAACCCTGACTCTGAAAGGAACTCTAAACTACGGCGATACAATCTATCTCAACTCTTGCGTCACGCGGCAGCCTTGCCGCCTGGACTGTTGCCCTTGCCGGTTTGTTATCGACAAAATGCCGGGCATAGACCTCGTTCATCGCTGTAAATTCACCCATGTCCGCGAGAAACACAGTTGTCTTCACTACATCACTGATGCTCGCACCTGCCGCTTCAAGCACCGCCTTTAGGTTCACAATCACCTGTTCAGTCTGTTCCGCGATTTTATCCGATACAAAGTTGCCGGTTTTTGGGTCTATAGGTATCTGGCCTGAACAAAATACAAGATTTCCGGCTTTTATCGCCTGCGAGTAAGGCCCTATTGCGCCCGGAGCGTTTTCTGTCGAAACAATTTCCTTCATCGGTAACACTTGCCGTCGAAAAGAATAATCAAGCAAAACGCGAATTCTAACAAATTGGGGGATAAAAGGAAAGCGAGGTGGTGTCGAGAGTTTTGAGTCTTGGGTCGAAAATTCCTGCACACGACTCTCAAGACTCATGACTTAAGCGTTCATCCGTTCAACAGCAATGACTCCGGGCACATGCTCGATCGAGCTGACAACACGATCCAGGTGCTTCTTATCGAACACTTCAACGGTTACTTCAATAAGCCCTCTGTCGTCGCGGGAAATATTGGCCCGAGCATCACGGATACCGGTTTTGATATCAGCTATCGCGTTCGTTATACCGGCAAGCATACCGGTCCGATTTTCGGTAGTCACGAGAATTCCGACCGACTGAACCTCGTCCTTTTCGGTCTTGGCCCACTCGACATCGACAATACGGTCTTTGTTTATCATCAATTGAGCTACGTTTTTGCAGCGTTTGTTGTGGACGACGATGCCTTTACCCAAAGAAATATAACCGATTATATCTTCGCCACGCAGCGGGTTACAACACCGTCCGCGTGTGGTCAAAAGGTTATCTATCCCTTTGACGATGATGGCATCCTCACCCATTCCAATGAATCGCTTGACCGCCTTCATGCCGCTTTCGATCCGCGTTTCCTTTCGTTTTTCGGGATCCAGCTCGGCAAATTTTTCCGCACCGAGGAATTTCGCCAAGACGTTGCGCGGAAGCGTTTTGCCGTAACCTATCGACGCCAGAAGATCTTCCGGGCGGCCGAGGCCATACTCATTGGCGATGCGCTTCATTTCAGTATCGTTATTAATCAGCTTCTTAGGCGAAACGTGGAATCTATCCACCTCCTTCTCAAGAAGTTTGCGGCCGATATCTATCGAATCCGCACGCTGCTGCTCCGAGATCCAATGTCGTACTCTATTCCTCGCTTTTGAGGTGACAACATAACTAAGCCAGTCGCGCGAGGGCTTTGAATTTGCGGTCGTCAGGATTTCTAAAACATCGCCGTTTTGGATTTCTGTTTTAAGCGGCACGATGCGGCCATTTACCTTCGCTCCCGTGCATGTATCGCCGACCTCGGAGTGGATGGCATACGCAAAATCGAGCGGCGTCGCACCACGCGGCAGTTGGATCACCTTTCCCATCGGCGTAAAGGCGTAAACATCTTTTGGAAAAAGATCGAGCTTTAACGATTCAATAAAATCTTCGGAGTCTTCATCTCCCTGGTTGTCTTCGACAAGCGGCAGCAGGAGCTTTTCGACTGTTTTTCGAAGCTCATCGAGGCTTTCGTCACTCTCGCTAGATCCAAGTTTTTTTTGCTTATACTTCCAGTGGGCGGCGACGCCCTCTTCGGCGATCTGATGCATTTCTTCGGTCCGGATCTGAACCTCAAATGACTGTCCGCCGTCGCCGATTACCGACGTATGCAGCGATTGATAAAGGTTATCGCGGGGAATTGCGATCCAATCCTTGAAGCGCTCGGGAACCGGCGTCCAAATATCATGTATGACGCTCAAGGTAAGGTAGCAATACTTCCGGTCATTGGGTGTGATGATGCGTGCGGCGATCAGGTCATACACTTGTTCGATCATCAACTTCTGCTTTTTGAGTTTCTTCCAAAGCGAATAAAGGCGTTTTACCCGGCCTTCGATCGCAACGAACGGAACCTCATTCTCGATCAGCTTAACCCGGATTGTCTCCTGTACGCGATCGAGGATGCCTTCTAGTTCGGGGCGGCGAGCGTCAACATCTTTTGCAAGTCGTTTGTATTCTTCGGGATAAAGGTTCTGGAAGGCAAGATCTTCGAGCTCGCTTCGAATCTTTCCCATTCCGAGACGATGAGCGATTGGAGCATAAATATCGAGTGTTTCCTGCGATATGCGTGTACGCTTCTCAGGCTTCAGGAACTGCATCGTCCTCATATTATGAAGCCGATCGGCAAGCTTGATCAAAACTACGCGAACATCGGTGATCATTGCCAAAACCATCTTCCGGACGTTCTCAGCCTGCTGCTTTTCCTTGGACAAATTGCTGATGTGAGCGATTTTGGTCAGTCCATCGACCAAGTGAGTGATCTCATCACCGAAATAGGACCTTATAGTATCGAGATCGACCAGCGTATCTTCAACAACATCATGCAAAAGTCCCGTCGAAACACTAACTTCATCGAGCCGCATGTCGGCTAGTATATCCGCCACCTCCAATGGATGCACCAAATACGGCTCGCCTGACGCGCGTTTCTGACCGCGATGATGAAGCGCCGAGAACAGATATGCCCTCCTGATCAGATCAATGTCAGGTTCTGGGCGATTCCGCTCTACTTTCTGGATGACGTCTTCTATGCGAATCATGTTGTCCAACTTCTATTCTACATATACTTTAGGCCCCAATGCTACGAAAATTACGGGGTTTCATTCTTCCGCGATTTAGAGAAAGGAAAAGGTGATACTCAATTTAACAAAATTTAGCATCACCCGAACAAAATGGTAGTCTAACGTCTATTTTTTATTTGCGCCGTTGGCCTTATTTGCGTTAACCTCTTCTTCCTTGGTCGCAGCACGAGCGTCCATCTCATTCTGCAGGCCCTTACTTACTTCACTCAGAGCAACGAAATCGGCCCGAGCCTTGTCGGCATCCAGTTTAAGCCTGTCACGGTCGGCGTCGCGTCCTTCCATCTCGGCCAAACGAGCAGCCTGAATAACCAAACTGGCTCTATACGATCGAGCCGACTCAAACGGCTTTACCGTGTCAAGATTAGATTTAAGCTGCTCGTCAGTCAGCGATTTAACGTTAAGACTGCCAGCGTTCTTGACTGAATCGGGTTCAAGAGAGACCGCCTGATCGATAAGTTTTGTTCCTAGGGCGATGCACCCCTTTAGACGCTCAAAATCCTCAGGTTTCGTTGGCTTGGTGAACTGAAACACATCTTTACCATCTTTTTTGACGGTCTTCTTTGTTTCGGTAGTGTCCGTGATCTCATTGGCACAAGTATTCTGCTTCGCCGCCAGTGAGGTCAGTGCTTCCGCTCGAAATTCCGGTTTGATCTCCGTATTATTCGAGCGTTCCGTAACCCACTGCTGCCAGTCATCCGGTTTCTGAAGATTTTCGAACAGACTTGCGATGGCCTTGTAAGAACTTTGGTCGTTCCTGTCTACGCTCAAAGACTTTTTATATTCCTTGATAGCTTCGTCGGCCAGGGATTTGTCTAACCGATTTCCAATGAATCGCGAATGAAGCGTTCTTGCAAGAAAAAGTTGGGCCGTCTTTCCTTCGACAGTAGATCCCTCAGGATCACGCGCCGCTGCTTTCCTAAAAAGCTCCTCCGCAACTTCGAACTTACGCTCTTTGTATGCAAGCGACCCATCAACCAGATTTTTCCTGGACATGACTCGGCTGTAAAAAGAACAATTAGTGGTTAGAAATACTGTAGCAATTAGTAATACAAATATTCCCAAACGAGAAAATCTCATTTTTCGACTCCATTTCAAATCCAGACAAAGTGCGACCGACATCAAAACTCTGTTATATGGGCTAAATTATTCAGTTAAATCGTCGATCTGCAATCCAATCGGCGAGGCTTTGGCCATCTTCGCGGCATCGATGACCTTAACGACGTCCCCATACCTTACCGAGGTCGGCGATTTTATAAAAATTGTCTTTTCGACCTCGTTAGTTCCTTCGCGGAATACGCCGTTGGTTTCACGAGCCTTGAAAATCTCTTCAAGTTTCGCCGTCAAGGCCGTTGCATCGCTGACGTCCCCGGCTGATTCATTATTTAGCGAAATCGCTTTTGTGTCCTTATTGATCGAGACAACTAAAGTCAACGGATTCGGCTTTACGTCCTGCTGCGGCTGATCTTTCGGTTCTGCCGGGACCTTAGCCTCGAATTTACTCGGTTTGACCGGTGAAATAATCATGAAGATGATCAAAAGCACAAGCAAAACGTCGATCAAAGGTGTTACGTTGATTCTCGGCACCGCGCCTTCGCTGCCGCCTCCTCCTGACATTCCCATAATTCAAATACTCCTAACGCTGAATCGCGTTCGAGAAACTCCTTTTAATTGGCCGGGGCTTCTCCGCCTTTCTTCTTGTCCGCAACCAATCCGATCTTATCGATGTCCTGTTTGCGAATAACGTCGATTGCCTGCACGACCGTTCCGTAATTCACATCGATGCCGCTTTTAATATAAACGATTCGTTTATCGGGTGCCTTGTCCTTCATCATCGTCTTGATCTTATCTGCCAAAGCGCTCAGCGGAAGCTGTTCTTTACCAATGTAGAAGTTGCTGTTATCCGGTATCGATATAACAACCGACGTGTCCTTTGTAATCTCAGAATCTTCGATTGGCTCGTTCAAGTCCTTGGGAATATTGACTGTAACTCCCTGCTGTAAGAGCGGCGTAACGATCATAAAAATGATCAGAAGCACAAGCATTACATCAACCATCGGAGTTACATTTATCTCCGAATTATATTCACTGGTTCCACCGATTGCTGCTCCCATAGCAACTATTCCCCCTTCTAAATAAATCCAAAGGTAAGGCTATTAACCTCTTAATGCCTTCGTGCGCTGCTTGATAAAGTAATCGACCAGCTCAGAGGCGGAATTCTCCATCTCGACGCCGAAGCTCGTTACCTTATTGGTGAAGTAGTTAAATAGCCATACCGCGGGAACCGCCACGGCAATACCGAACGCAGTTGCAACCAAAGCTTCCGCAATGGCGGCTCCTACCGCTCCGATACCGGCATTTTCAGTCTGAGCCAAGGCAACAAAAGCGCCGATGATGCCAACGACGGTTCCGAACAAACCAACGAAAGGAGCTGTCGAGCCGACGGTTGCGAGGCCGGCCAGACCACGCTTCAGTTCGGCGGTCTTCACGGCAATTGCACGGTCAAGGGCACGTTTTGAGGCTTCCATTTCGTCAGCGGAGATATCGGAATTGCCCTGATTAGCAGCAAATTCCTTCAAGCCCGACGAGACGACCATTGCAAGGTGCGAATCCTTATGGCGGTCGCTAATGTTGATGGCCTCATCAATGTTGCTGCTTTTCAGCGCCATTGCCACCTTCGGTGCGTATTGACGCGATTGCTGTTTGGCTTTGTTATAGGTCAGCCATCTCTCAATGCCAACCGCGATCATGTAAACCGATTGGATCAAAAGAATCGAAATAACGATCCAGCCCGGAATTGTCAAACTCTTTGCGATATCGTAAATACCGAAAGAAATTTTTGTGTCAGCGGCCAGCATCAAAAATGAGCCTAGGAAATCCGTTCCCAAAAGGCTAGCAAAAAAAGTCATGATTTTTCCTCCAAAGAAATCAAAAGAATTTTATGATTGCACTATCTTCTGCGATGAGAAACGACTCGAACGAGCCGTTTCTCATCATTACTCTACGTCCGGTTACGGCACAAAATTGTACGTGATAACGCCTGAAACCTTAACAGGCTGCCCCGACAAAAGCGTTGGGCTGAATCTCGCACTTCGCGCCGCTCCCACGGCGGCCGCTCGAAGAAGCGGATGTCCGCTAACCGCGCTGGCCGAAATCACGCTTCCGGACTCGCTGATCAAAACCTGAACGCTGACCGCGCCGCTGGCACGAACGGCTCTTGCGGCTGGCGGATAGGCAGGTTTTGGCAGGCTTGTTGCTTTACCGTTCAGCACTCCACCAGAAATGGTCTTAGGCGGCTCTTTCTTTGGCGGTGGCGGTGGCGGTGGCGCTCCGCCTGTGTCGGATGTTCCTCCACCTCCGGGCAGGCCTGAATCGCTTCCGGTGCCTCCGGTGTTAACCGGGCCTTTATAATCTGGTGGCGGTGCGTTTGCGGCACTGTAGTTAATGTCACCCTTAACGGTGTATTTAGTAGGATCGCGAGGAGGGATCGTCTGCTTCTCAACACTCGGTTTATCGGGAATCTTCGGAGATTCATTCATTGCCTGAATAATCTCCTTACGCACATCAACGTTCGGATCCTTTTGTTTTTCGGGCTGCTTTTCAGGCTCCGGTTCGGGCGCTTCTTCGATTACCGGCGGGGCAACAAGGGTTTCAAGCGAAAGCTCGTCGCCTCCCATGCCGTAATCCTTTGCAAAGAGGCTGTAAAGCCACGCGCTCATCAGTATCGAGGCCATAATGACAAAAGTAGTTAAGAGAAAACTACTTCGCCTAGTGTCCTCGCCGGCGTGGCTTCTTGATTCAACTAATTGATCTAACATCGCTAATTCCTCCCTTTATTTCCGGTGCCAAACTAGGTCAAGGGTTACGAAACCTTTCAAGTATTTTTGATGATAGGAACGAGACTGCACGTTGTCATCGATATAAGCAAAACTAGCAAACCAATGATTTAACGTACAACTGGTCCAACTTGTGAACTTTTGAGCATTCAGTGCGGGGCAAAAGAAATTCTTGCCGGCAATGGATGCAAAAAGAGTCCTGCAAATTCCGTATTAACGAACGACATAATACGCGAAAAGCAGACACGAAATATTAAATTGACCAGCAACGTAGAGAAGTCTAAATACTTAGTTTCGGAAAGTCAAGAATAGTCACCATAAAATATGATGATTTTTCAAGTTCCTAAGAAAATTCTTTGATATGCAGCTTGGTGCCGCTCTTTAAATCCAGTGGAAACAGCCGAACGGCGATTACCTTGTAACAGGGCGTCGCGTGACTGAACGACGCGATGCTGAAGCCATCTTTTCGCCCGATTGCTGTACCAAAACTTCCTGCACCTTTCCAAGGCCCAATTTGCTCTGCCACCAGATCGCGATGGGGCTGGCGATAGCGATCGTCGAATACGTACCGAGCGTCACACCTACCAAAAGAGCGAGTGAGAAACTTTTTAGAACGTCTCCACCAAAAACAACCAGGGCAAGAACCGAAAGAAGCACCAATCCGGCGGTTATAACCGTTCGGGAGAGGGTCTGATTAATTGAATCGTTAGTGATTTTAAAAAGAGAATCGGTACGGTTACGAGCAAGGTTTTCTCGAATGCGGTCGAAAATAACGATAGAGTCGTTAACGGAAAACCCGACGATCGTTAATATCGCGGCGATAACGGTCAAATTTATCTCCCACTGGAAGATCGAAAAGAATGCAAGCACCATCAAAACGTCGTGAAATACGGCGATGACGGCACCGGCTGCGTAAGTCCAGTCATATCGAAACGCGATAAAAAACAAGATGCCTATCAGTCCGAAGAGGGTTGCGGTGACGGCCTGGTTTCTGAGTTTCGCACCGGCGACCGCTCCGACGGAATCGGTGCCGATGATTTTGTACACGGCATCGGGATCCGAGTCAAGCGTGGCGTCACCTTCGGCTTCCTTACCGAAAGTATCTAGAGCATTTTTTACTGTAGTGCGGCCTGCCTGTACCTGAGCCTTTAGATCACCTTCGGGCTGCGTGCCGTCCGCTGGGCCAGTTGCCGCGATGGTATTTTCGACGAGAGGGGTTTTTATCAGTACTTCATCCGGCTTGTCCGTCGATGCCTGAATAACAGGATCGGTCACACCGGCCTGGTGCAAAGCTTCTCGGATTTCATCGTCAGCAGGCCTTTGCCCTTTAAATTTCGCTATTACTACCGTTCCGCCCTTAAAGTCGACACCGAGGTTAAATGCATCGGCGCCGCCCGCCGTATATTGCCGGCCAATCGTCGAAACAAGGCCGAGCAACATGATCGCAATGGAAAAAGCGACGAAGAACTTTCGTTTTCCGAGCCAGTCGATATGGATATTCTGAAAAAAATTAAACATTTTATTTACTTAAAACGCTAAATACTGAGTTTCTGCATGTCCGGGTTCCGGCTCAATTCCCATCCGAAGATAGTTCGTGAAACGAATACGGCGGTGAATAAATTGATCAACAAGCCGAGGATCAGCGTAACGGCAAATCCCTTAATCGGGCCGGAACCTGTAACGTACAAAATTACCGACGAGATGATCGTCGTGATATGCGTATCGATAATTGTTACGAATGCACGGTCAAATCCGAGATCGATCGATTTTTGTACCGGGAAACCCAGCCTTAATTCTTCTCTTATCCGCTCGAATATCAGGACGTTAGAGTCCACGGCCATACCGATGCCGAGGATCAGGCCGGCAATACCCGGAAGCGTGAGAGTGGAACCAAAAATGATAAGGGCCGCAATTGTTAGAACCATGTTAAGAATCAACGCCAACACCGCGTTAATGCCCGAGCCGCGATAGTATGCAAGCATGAATAGAATAACGAAGATCAAGCCGCCGATAGACGCTGTAACGCCAGACCTGATCGAATCCGCGCCCAAGCTCGGGCCCACAGTCCGTTCTTCCTGATATTCAATTTTCGCCGGAAGGGACCCCGATTTTAGCGTTAACACCAGATCATCGGCCTGTGCCTTTGTGAATCTCCCGGAGATCTCACCCGCGTCGAAAATCTGCGACTTGATGTAGGCAGCCGATTTGACTTCATCGTCCAAAACCACCGCCATGTAGTTATTTAGATTCTTGCCGGTCCATTCCCCAAATTTTTGTGCGCCCGCAGGTTTGAACTGGAACGAGATCTGGTAGTCACTGCCGCCGCCTTTTCCCTGAATCGCCGCAGCATCGCGAAGCTCGGTTCCATCGACTACAGATGGGGCCTCGACAACAACGAACGGGGTTACCTTTTTATCAGGCGTCGGTTTATCGGTCGCGGGCGTTTCGTCGCGGTCCGCGTAGGGCAAAACCTTGCGCGTATCAGTGTCCTTGCCCCCGATCGACTGTAATGCGGCTTCCTTGGTTGGATAGGTTTGTACAGGGGCGGGATTTGGAGGGCCGACAATCTTCATCAGCACAAGCTGAGATGTTTTGCCGACAAGATCCTTGACGCGTTCAGGATTCTCGACACCGGGCATCTGCAAAAGTATCTGGCCTGAATCCGCCGCACCCTGCCTCTGCAATGTCGGCTCTTTCACCCCAAAGGCGTTGATCCGGCTGTCAATGATCTTCAATGCCTGATCGGTTGCCTGTTCCTTTAGTTTCGCTTGCGCCTGAGTTGTCAGCGTCCAAACGATCGAGTTACCGTTTGTCGATTCGCTCCAGTTTATAAAATCGACCTTCTTTTTGACCGCATCAATAATTTCCTGATTTTTCGAAGTGTCGGAGACATTTAGTGTAACTTGGTACTCATTGTTTTCCGCGACAAAAGAAGCATCGGTAACCGGAAGCGGTTGGCCGCCGTCGTCTTTCGCTTCTTTAGCAGCGATCAATGCCGCGGCTTCGTTGTTCTCTGTGAGCTTCCTAAGATATTCTTCGGTCTTCACCCGCATGACAAGATGCGAACCGCCCTTGAGATCTAGTCCAAGATTGATATTTTGAGCGAGGTTATTCTTTATTCCCGTCAAAGTAAAATCACCTTTATCAAGCGACCTTCGCGGCCCTATAACAAGATAAACCCCAACGAGGGTGACTACCAAAATAATCGCTGTTCTGATCCACAAACTTTTGTTGTTCATTACTATTATTTTGCCTCAAACGACACAGGGGGATTTTCATTCGAAAACGCCGTGTCCTCTGCGGCTAAACCGTTATTCCGCTTTCTTACCTACAACGGCGCTTTTTCCGACTTCCAAAAACGATTTTTCGGCGCTTTGGATGATAAAGCTTGTTTCCCTGACTTCCTTAATCTTGCCGATGATGCCACCGTTTGTTACTACTTCGTCGTTAATCTTGAGCTGTGTGACCAAATCCTGAAGCTGTTGCTTCTGTTTCTTTTGGGGCAAAATCACCAGGAAGTAGAATATTCCGAAAATAAAAACGAATGGCAGAAACGGCAAGATCGTACCGATTAGACCGCTGCCGCCAGCGTCCTGAAAAAATAGCATTAGCATACTCATCCTTTTCGTACAGAAAACAAAACTCAATAATATACGCTCAAACCGAGTATATCAAACGCTTAAATCTTCATTCTCCCTTAATTTACTTAGAAATTCGCTTCGGAATCGAGCAAAGCGGCCGGATTTGATAGATTGCCTAACTCGATGCATTGTGTCAAGGAAGAACGCAAGGTTGTGGTGCGATATCATGATCGCCGCGTTCATTTCGCCCGCCTGATATAGATGCCGCAGATATCCGCGGGAGTATCTTTTACACACTGAACACAAGCAATCAGCGTCTATCGGCTCACTGTCCGTAGCGAATTTCGCATTTCGGATATTGATCTTGCCCCTCGATGTGAACGCTCCCCCGGTTCTGCCGTTACGCGTCGGCATTACGCAGTCGAACATATCAACACCGCGACTGACGGCTTCAATCAGGTCCTCCGGCGTTCCTACGCCCATCAGATATCTCGGACTATCGGCTGGCATCTTCGGTGCGAGAAACTCCAACACGTCGTACATAACGGTCTTCTCCTCGCCGACACTCAGTCCGCCGATCGCATAGCCATCAAAGCCGATCTCTACCGTTTGATCAAGACTATCTTTTCTAAGATCAAGATGCCCTGCACCCTGCACGATGCCGAACAACGCCTGCCTGCCGCCCAACCCGCCGCCACCTTCTTCTGAACGCGATAACGAGAGAAAGCCCGAATCGGAGCCTTCTTCCTGTAATTTATTGAATCGATCTTTGGAACGCTGTGCCCACCGTGCGCTTAACTCCAAACTAGCCCGCGTCGCATCTATTCCGGCATCGCCGGGCGGGCATTCATCGAATGCCATTACGATGTCGGAACCAAGTGCGGCCTGCACATCCATCGAAACTTCCGGTGAAAGAAACCGCTTGCTTCCGTCGATATGCGACCGGAACTCAACTCCTTCTTCCGTGACTTTTCGAAGATCGGTAAGTGAAAATACCTGAAAGCCGCCGGAGTCCGTCAGCAGCGACCTATTCCAGGTAGAGAATTTATGAAGGCCGCCCAAGCCGCGGATGATATCGGTGCCCGGACGGAGAAATAAGTGATAGGTATTCGCAAGGACGATCCGGGCGTCCATCTCAGACTCCAACCACTCGAACCTGACGCCTTTCAACGCCCCCTGAGTTCCGACCGGCATAAAAACGGGCGTTTCAATTTGTGAACGCCGTGTTGTAATAATGCCCGCTCTCGCCTCTCCTTCTTGAGCGAGAACTTTCCAATCGATAGGTCTTTCCATTGATTACAATAAGAATATCGGGCCGCAAAAAAGCTCAAAAAGCATAAACAAGATATTTTGCGCGTTGTGGCGGCTATCGTCGTTCACCGATCAAAGCCCAAATATTCGTAGGGCCGATCGCGGTTTCGGTAATTATTGTTCCGTCTTCATTGACCAGAACCGCTGACGGAACGCCGTGCATCCCAAATTTTCTGGCAATCGAATACTCGTCATCCAACAGGATAGGAGATTCGAGGCCGAGTTCGACGTGTTCGGCGGGTTCGCCGTCGGCAAATATGACAAAGCCCGGTTCCTCAGGTTTCTTATTCAGCTCCCATTCTCTTATCTGCTCCATCAAAACCGAACAATGCGAACATGTCGGGCTTGAGAATGCAACCAATGTTTTTCGCCCAACGAAGTTCTCATCCGTGACTTCGTTTCCTTTTAAGTCCTTCATCGAAAACTTCGGGATCGAATTGCCGATACTCGGCTTTCCGTAACCGTTCATTCCCAGGAAATGCAGAAATTCCTCATTAAGATCTCGGCTCTTGACTTGCTCGACGAGGCGGCGGATGGCTATGTCACCGGCGGCGATATGGCTCGCTATGTTGCCGTCGGAATCGACAAACAGAGCAGTCGGTGTCCATTTTGCGTTGACGGTAAGGGCAAATTCACGCGCCTTCTCGACGAGAACGATACTTGAAACCGTGTTTCCAAATTTTTTCCGGGTCATCTCAACGTCGCCGTGGCTAATGAAAATGAATCGCAATTTTTCACCCAGCAAGGCTTCCCACTCTCTAATTTCAGGTAGAAAGGCCTCGCATGGATCGCATGTCGCGCCGACGAAAAGGAAGAGGAACGGCTTGTTTTCACCGAGAAGCTCGTCGAAACAAACAATCCGACCGTTCAAATCGGGGATCGCAAAATCCGGAAGCGGCGCCCCGATGGGCAGGCCGTCATTCGGATCGCCCGCGTCGTTTCGTTCAACCGGCACCGATTCGCCGGAAGCAAGTTCCAAAACTCCCATTTGGCGCAGTATCTCGGTTTGCTGATCCGACAGCTTTTTTACGTAAGAAAGCAAAACGACTGCCAGCGTCAGCAAAATAAAAATCAGGGCCATTTGCAGCATTTCCGAGCTGGTGTCCGCGAGGCTCATTCCCTGCGGGTCACGCCCTTGAGTAACCAAAACCAATGCGAGAAGCGCAAACAGAATGTTACGAATCAGACTTTTCTTGCCGACCGGTTCGCTGTGTATCTGACCAAAACAATGGCAGTCCGGGGCTTTGCCTTGCGAAATTTGCCAGATCATGCCGCCGATGAAGGTTAGTAGAAGCAAAAGCGCACCGATGGAGCCGATCCAAGCCATGCTGGTGAACAAAAAACACCCCGCGAAGACGATCTCTGCAAAAGGCAATGCCACGGCAAAGGTCTTTGCAAATTCATCCGGCGTTCCAAATTCGCGCATTGCCTTTATAGATCCAGGCCGGTCGAGCAGCTTGCTGATTCCCGCAATTGCAAAAACCGCGAAAAGAAAGAGTCTAATTATTAGTAAAGTTATTTCCACTACTGTTTTGCGGCGATAACAAACGATCCATCAGCTCCATTCGGGGGAACGACAATCGTTTGTTACCGGCCCTTTGCCGCTTTTCGTATTTTATGTTTTTCCTTCAACCTAATCGGTGTTGCGAAAAACTCGAAGGCGTCGCGAAGGCGATTTTCAATATACCTCAAATAAGAAAAATGCAGTCCGGCCTTGTTTCCCCCGGAAGTGAAGAGTACAAAAACCGGCGGGCGCAGCCCGCCTTGGGTAATATATTGCACCTTCAAACGCGACACGCCGCCTTTAACCGGGGCCGGTGCCGTTCCGCCTCTCGGCTGAGATATGCTGTCCTCGAAGAATTTATTTAGCTGGGCTGTCGGAACACGTGTGTTACGCGCCCGATTCGCTTTTGCGACCAAGGGCAATATCTTCGTAACCCGCTGACCGGTTAGGGCCGAAATCACGACCATCGGCGCCCAATCGAGAAATTTCATGTGCTGCCGCAGATCGCGCTCGAATTCATATATGGTATTCGTTTCCTTCTCTTCAATCGCATCCCATTTGTTAACGGCAAGGATGACGGAACAACCGGAATCAACGGCGTAACCGGCTATATTGGCATCAAGATGGGTTGCACCTTCGACCGCGTCAATGATCAGGATCGCAACGTCCGCACGTTCAAGCGCTTTCCTCGCCATTACGACGGACATTTTCTCCGCCATCGCGACCGTTTTCCCCTTTCGGCGGATTCCCGCCGTGTCGATCAAAACGTACTTTTGGCCGTCAACTTCCAGTTCGGTGTCGATCGCATCGCGTGTCGTACCGGCGATCGGCGAAACAATTACTCGTTCTTCGCCGAGAATGCTGTTCAAGAGCGAAGACTTCCCTACATTCGGTCGTCCGATAATAGCAAGCTTTATTTCTTCTCGTTTGTCTTCTTCGACTTCATCTTCGAATTCAAGGGCGGCGAAAACGAGATCAAGCAAATCCCCTATGGACGTACCGTGTTCAGCCGATAGCGGCGACAATTCAAAGCCGAATTTGTAAAATTCGGCGGCTTCCTCTTCGACCCTGCGGGTCTCGGCTTTATTCGCGGCGATAAATACCGGCTTGCCGATATTACGCAAAAACACCGATATCTCTTCATCGAGTGGCGTCACGCCCGCACGAGCATCTACAACCCAAATAATCGCCTGGGATTTATCAATCGCAAACGATGCCTGCTTGAAGATATTTGACGCAATAATGGCCTCGTCGTCGGGTACGATTCCCCCTGTATCAACCAATTCGAAAGTGCGGGATTTCCATTCGACATCGCCGAATATCCGATCACGCGTGATGCCCGGCTCGTCGCCGACGATCGATTTACGGGAGCCGGTCAATCGATTGAAAAGCGTGGATTTGCCGACATTCGGCCGGCCAATTATGGCAACTAGCGGAGATTTCATTAACTAGAGGATAATAAAGCCTTTGCGAATGTACAACTTCGGCTGGACCGGCACGCCATGTGTAATTATTGAATTCAGCGGCAGTTTCAATTAACATTAAAGTTTGATTGCTGCCTCCTCCGCTCAATTATGAATTTGGAGAAACATCACGAACCAGTTGAAGCATTGACCTGTCCGACGACGAAAATCGGGTTGGAACTTGTAACCCTTGAAACCGCGGAAGAACTGTTAAATGGGGAATTGCATCCGCGGGCCTATTCGAAAAATGCAAAGGGCACGATCTCTCAAGCAGTCGGTCCAACGCCTTGGGTTCTCCTCCGGGAGGATCTCAAATGCGCTTATCCGGTCGTCGATGGAATCCCCATACTCCTTGCACCGGAGGCTTTAACTGTGTCCGACAATCAGGCAGTCTTCGATCTAACCGATGCTCGATACGCCGAAGCTTATGAGGAGATGGAGTTTTACAATGACGTCGCATCGGCTGCCTACGAAAAGCTGGCTGAGGGCGGTGCTGAATCGATTCTGCCAACCGAGTTGGCCGCCACCGATGAAGAACGAGTGTCGTTTCCGGCCCCTTGGTACCGCTGGGTCGATACTGTTCACGACTCGGCGGCTCTGTGGGATGCTTATCAGTATCTTTTGCCTTATAAAAACCACAGATTCTTGCAACTCGGAGGTTCGGGCACTCATGTGATCAAATTCGCGATGGCCGGTGCGGCCGAGGCGTGGTTGATAACTCCGATGATCGGTGAAGCATCGATGGCACGCGGGCTCGCGGAATCAGCAGGTTTCGGCGATCGGTTCCGGTGTGTCGTCGCAATCGCCGAAGAATTACCGATAAGGTCGGAAACCTTTGACGCGGTTTTTGCCAGCGGCTGTCTGCATCATATGCAGACAGAGTTGGCACTGCCTGAGGCGGCCCGAGTGCTTCGCAAAGGCGGCAGATTCGCCGCTGTAGAACCTTGGCGCGCTCCGCTTTATGCAATCGGCACAAGGATCTTTGGCAAACGCGAAGATGCTTATTGCACGCCCCTGACCGCCGAACGTGTCGAGCCGATGCATGAGGCTTTTACAAAGTCTCGTATTATCCAGCACGGGACGATCACGCGGTATCCGTTCCTAGCTATGGATAAATTCGGCATCAACGTAAACAAGTACATACCCTGGTACATCGGCAAGATTGACGATGCGTTATGCTCTATCATTCCCGGAATGCGAAGAATGGGAAGCAGCATCGCTGTTTTGGGAAATAAATGAATGCCGCTTGGCCCCAACCGCCGGGCCGCAATGGTGCTTCACGAGCCGGTTCACATTGCCGACCATCCGGCGGCATCAAATGCGGCAAATCATGGGCAAAATGGCGAATTTGACGAAAATTCTCTACGATAGGCGACGTGGCCGGCCATGAACCAGTTACATAATGCTCGCTCCT